>JAKIUH010000456.1 GCA_021647685.1 Bacteroidales bacterium | reverse complement strand
ACAGTAATCCCTTTTGTGCTTATTGTTGCTTATGGTGCATCTGCAAACTATATTACCCCTGTTGGCTATTTAACAAATATAATGGTTTACAGTACAGGCAGCTATAAATTTAATGATTTTTTAAAAGTAGGCTTGCCATTATGGTTTTTACACTTAATAATTTCCGTAAGTATTATTTTCCTGATTTATATCCACTAAAAAATGTTCCAAAACAAATATTGCTTTGAAACATTTACGATAATTTTACTATAAATCAAAGAATCTAAATTCTCATTTCAGGAATATCGCCTTCTACAATTAATTTGCCCTCTGTAGATTTAATAATTTCATCAACACTTACTCCCGGTGCTCTTTCAATTAGTTTAAAACCGTTTTTGGTGACATCCACAACAGCTAAATTGGTAACTATTCTTTTTACACAAGATACACCGGTTAAAGGTAATGTACACCTTTTCAGCAATTTTGATTCGCCTTTACGGTTAGTGTGTTGCATGGCAACAATTATATTTTTTGCCGATGCTACCAAATCCATGGCACCTCCCATTCCTTTGACCATTTTACCCGGAATTTTCCAACTGGCAATATCTCCTTCCTCACTCACTTCAAATGCTCCTAAGACGGTTAAATCTACATGACCTCCGCGAATCATGGCAAAACTGGTTGCCGAGTCAAAAAAAGCAGCACCCGGAATAGCAGTTACCGTTTGTTTACCTGCATTAATTAAATCTGCCGATACTTCTTCTTTTGTAGGAAAAGTTCCAATTCCCAACAAACCATTCTCCGATTGCAATATTACTTCAACTCCCTCCGGAATAAAATTTGCAACCAAGGTAGGAATACCAATTCCTAAATTTACGTAATATCCGTTTTTTAATTCTTGTGCAATGCGTTTAGCAATGCCGTTTTTATCTAATGACATAATGATTTCTTTTTAAATTATGAAAAAATAAACGTGCATTATTAGACTGTTTTGTTCAAACTTAAACAATCTATGCAGGCTAATCTCTTGTAGTGATAAATTCAATTCTTTTTTCGTAATCGCTACCCTGAAATATTTTTTGTACAAAAATACCGGGCGTATGAATATGGTTGGGGTTTAATTCACCAACCGGTACAAGTTCTTCTACTTCAGCTATTGTAATTTTTCCTGCCATAGCCATCATATTATTAAAATTATTGGCAGTTTCATTGTAGATTAGGTTTCCGTAAGCATCTCCGTATTTTGCTTTGACAATGGCAAAGTCAGCAGTCAATCCATATTCCAAAAGGTGCATTTTCCCGTTAAATTCACGAATTTCTTTGCCTTCGGCAACTTCTGTTCCATATCCTGCAGGAACATAAAAAGCGGGTATTCCTGCTCCGCCTGCTCTAATTCGCTCAGCCAATGTTCCTTGCGGAATTAAATCTACCTCAAGTTCTCCACTGAGCAGTTGTCGTTCAAATTCAGCATTTTCTCCTACATAAGATGAAATCATTTTTCTGATTTGATGTTTTTTCAGTAATAAACCTAAGCCGAAATCATCTACACCCGCATTATTTGAAATACAAACTAAACCGGAAATGTCGGATTCTGATAAAGCTTTGATACTGTTTTCAGGAATTCCGCATAAACCAAAGCCACCCAACATTATAGTGGAGTTATTTTTTATTGATGCAACGGCTTCCTGTGCATTTTTAACAATTTTATTCATAGTACAATTCTTAGGTTTGGTTTTTTTGTTTAAAATTAATAATATTTTTTTAAAAAAGTAGCTTCTGAAAATAAAAATAGCCGCTAAAGCGGCTATAAAAATTAATAAATATCGTTTTCAGGATTATTAAAATCTTCCGGGTTATCTGAGCCGATTTCTTTATAGTTAGAACAATCCAGTTGATTTAAGTCAATTCCCGGGGGTACTTCAAAATTTGCTTTGCTTACTTGCAAACTTTCATCTGCATATACTCGTTGCATATAAAGTGCCCAAATCGGTAAAGCCATATTTGCCCCTTGTCCGTAAGCTCCATTATCAAATCGTATGCTGCGCTCTTCTCCTCCAACCCAAACTCCGGTAACTAAATTGGGTACCATACCAATAAACCAGCCATCTGAATTATCATTGGTAGTTCCTGTTTTCCCTGCAATTTCATTCTTAAAGTTATATCGGTAACGCAAGCGGGTACTTGTTCCGTAATCAACAACTCCCTTCATCAAGTCAATCATTTTATAAGCCGTTTGCTCACTAATTACCTCATGTTTTTTCGGTTTAAAGGTAGCGATAATATTTCCGTATTGATCTTCAATTCGTGTAACAAAAACAGGTTCAACTTGCACTCCTTTATTTACATAGGTATCATAAGCGGCAACCATTTCGGCAAGCCTGATTTCAGCTGCCCCCACACAAATAGAATATACTTCGGGTATTTCACTGACGATACCCATTTTATGGGCTAATCGAACAAATGTTGCAGGGTTATATTGTTTCATTATCCATGCTGATATTTGATTCAGAGATAATGCTAAACCCATACGTAAAGGTATCATTTGCCCGTCAAATTTTGATTTTGAAAATCGTGGTGTATATTCTGCTTCTTCACCTTCGTCATTCGGAGCGATAAAACTAACCGGAACATTGGGTATTCTATGACAGGGCGAAAAACCTCCCGGCATCATGGCAACCGTATAAATAATGGGCTTAAAGGTTGAACCTACCTGGCGTTTAGCAATCATTACATTATCAAATTTAAAATGTTTGAAATTTATATCGCCTACATACGCTCTGACATAACCGGTTTGAGGTTCCATTGACATAACTCCGGCATGCAAAAATTTCTTATAATAACGGATGGAATCCCAAGGCGTCATTGTAGTATCAATATCACCCTTCCATGAAAATACCTGCATTCTCACCGGAGTTTTAAAATTTTTTATAATCTGTGAAGAGTCAGCACCGGCTTCTCTCAAAACTCTATATCGCTCACTTCTTATCATCGAAAGATAAAGTATCCTTTGAATTTGTTTATTGCTCATCTTCCAATCAAAAGGAGCTTTACGTGAGCGTTTCTTCTCTTTATCAAATAATGGTTGCAGATACCCT
>JAKIUH010000455.1 GCA_021647685.1 Bacteroidales bacterium | reverse complement strand
TTTTATTTTTCCCTTCTTTTAAACAGATATCAAGCACCGTTTACAATCTTCCGCCGTAACGTGCAGGAAACCCGCCTTTTATTAATTGTACATTATTAATCGCATCTACATTAAAAATAGAGAAAAATCCAAAAAGATGATTCACATTATAAACGGGTATTCCATCTAAAAGAATTAAGTTTTGATCAGGTCCTCCTCCACGAACATACATACCACTGGAACCTTCTGTACCGGATTGTACACCGGGCAATAATTGAATGGCTTTAATGATATCCACTTCGCCCAAAAGTGCAGGAATACTTTTAATTGTTTTGGTTTGCAATACCGTTGTACTCATTTGCGAACTTTCTACTCACGCATCTATTTTATCGGCAACAACATCAACTTCGGCAAGCTCATTACCGGAGCTTAATTTTATATTTAATGATAAATTAGAATTCAAATCAATATCATTTATTTCGGTTTTATAACCCACAAAAGATGCTGCAATTTTATACTTTCCTTTAGGTAAAGTTAAGCTGTAAAATCCATAAACATTGCTAATTGTACCTATTGTAGTTCCTTGCACATATACACTGGCGCCAATTAACTTTTCATTGTTCTCGGCATCTGAAATGTATCCGCTTATGGTATATCTTTGTGCTAATATCACTAACGGAAAAAATGACAGCAAACTTAATATTAAGATTTTTTTCATTATAATAAAATATTAAATAAATAGGTCTTTTTATGATTTTAATAAATAAGACTGTTTCATAAGATACAAGTAAATATAATTTTTCCCTACCTGAAATTTTAAATAATTTTATATTAAAAGTATATTTTCATTATATACACCTAAATATCAAATACTTACACAAACAATTAAATTTATATTTATTGTGGAAAATAAATACCTTAAATTCGCAGACTATATTCGTAACGAAAAGCCAAAATGTGCAATATGGTTTGCTGATTTAAAGATATATTAGATTTTTTCATATTTTTGTCTGAAATTAATTTAAAATTAAAGAACTATGGATAATGTAGAATTGGTATTTAAAACATTTATGGAAGCTGAAAAACCGCTTAAAAGCGGTGAAGTTGCGGAACTTTCAGGTTTGGATAAAAAAGAAGTGGACAAAGCCATCAAAGTTTTAAAGAAAGAAGAAAAAATTATTTCCCCGAAACGTTGTTTTTACGAAGCTAAAAAGTAATGTGTTTAAGTTGTAACCAAAGGTTACAACTTAAACCTAAATTCAATATTAAAATTTAAAAATCATCCCCGCTCTAAAACTAAACGGATAACCCGGTGTGTAATGTAATTCGGAAACAGATGCCGGCTCTAAGTTCCCGGTAAAATTACCATTGGCATCAGGATAGCGCAAACGTGATTCGGTATCAAACTGAGCTTCATTCCACTCAACATTGAACAAATTATCTGCTCTGGCAAATATTTCTAAATGATTCCATTTGTACGAAGCTGCTGCTTCTGTTAAAAAGTAGCCTAAAGCGACAACACTGTTGTCCTCATTTGCCGGACGATCGCTTACATACCGGTAACGTAAACTTGCATTTAATCCTTTTGCCGATTTATAGGTTAAACCGCCCATACTTGTATGGATAGGTGCCAGCGGAATATAATTTTCGTTATCGGGCAAATCAATAAAATAACCGTAAGAATAATTATAATCTGCATCAAAAAATAAATGTTTAGAAAGCTGGTAGCGCACTGAAACATCAACTCCATAACGCATTGTTTCACCTTTGGGTTCTACAACAGCTTCATCACCCACATAAACAAATTCTTGTTCCATGTACATTGTCCAAACAGCAACATTCATCACAATTTTATCAAAGAGTTTGAAAAAACTTCCTAAATCGCCACTTATTGCATATGGCAAATCCTTATCAACTTGCTGTAATGCTATCAGCCGGGTATCATTTGAATGAAATCCGTAACCGGTTTTCAAATAAAACTGTAAATTAGAATTAGGGTTAAAATAAAAGCTTAATTTAGGACTAAATATTCCAGAATTCTTATGATAGGGTGAAAATTCTTTTTGTGTATTATCGGTATATTGGAAAATAAAATAATCGTATCTTAAACCTAAATTAATCAAAAATTGTGACGAAAGATATATATCTCCACTATAATATGCAAATAGATTACTTTCATTCACATCCCCAATTGAAAAAGTATCTAATACCGTATTTCGTTTAAAAGTATGTAATAGCTGGTCACCCTGTATATCATCGTAGCGAACACCTATTCCAAAATCCGACTTTAAGTCCTTGCTTCCCAATTTTGAAAAAATCGAGACACTTCCATTATATCCGTATAGGATTCTGTTTTCTTTTTGCATAATTTGATCCCCATTGGTAGTATCGTTTAAAAAGAAAGTAAAGTTTGACCAAAGTTGAAAATCGTATTTTGACACATAAAGTTGATTATTTATTTGGATATGATCGTTTAAGCGTGTTGACAATTGCGCATTAAGGTTGGTGCGTCCTGTAAAGCCACCCTCCGAATCATCAATTGCGCCAAAGCGTGTTATCCACCCACGCCGTACAGCCCTGTCCGGAATTTGTCCCGAATGATTCCAATTACTGCTGAAAGTAGATGCAGAGACACTTAAATAAGTTCCTTCAGCAACTTTTCCATTATATTTTGCAAATAAATTAAAACGTTTAAATAATTGAGGGGTCTCAAAATATGCATCGGAATACAAAAATTCTCCTGCCAAATAAATATTTTGATGTGTTTTTTCATTATTATACAAATTAAAGGCAGTCATTAGCCGCTGGGTGTTAAAGTTGCCGGCTTCTAACTTTAAAACACTGTTATCCAATTTGTTTTTTGTTTTAAAATCAGCATAGCCGGTGGTCGTAAAGTTTCCTTTTTTAGCATAATAAGTACCTTTATTGAACTCTATGTGGTCTATGATTTCCGGTATTAAAAAATGTAAGTCGGCATAACCTTGCCCGTGTGCATGGGAAACCATATTTACAGGCATTCCATCAACCGAAATATTAAAATCTGTACCATGGTCATTGTCCACGCCACGAAGATAAATTTGTTCGGCTTTACCGCCTCCG
>JAKIUH010000454.1 GCA_021647685.1 Bacteroidales bacterium | reverse complement strand
TTGATTTATGCAATAAATATTATCCCGATTTATCCAAAGTAAATGTTTTTGTTATAGGTGCAGGACAGACCGGACAGCTGGTTTTAACCAGTTTGAGCAAAAAAAATATTGGCGAACTGTTTATTGCCAACCGTACATTATCCAAAGCCGAGGAATTGGCAGAACGCTATTCAGGCAAGGCTTTATCTTTAGATAAAATTCCGGAAGTTTTGCAGCAAAGCGATATTGTAATTGTGGCGACCGATGCAAAAAAATATTTGATTAAAACGGAAATGATTAAAATTCCGGTTTTGGAAAACAAAGAGCAATTATTTATTGATTTATCCGTCCCAAGAAATATCGATGAACAAATAGCAAGCTTGGAAAATAAAAAATTATTTGCCGTAGATGATTTAAGTGAAATTGTACAAGAAACAACCCGCCGTAGAACGAATGAAATTACAAAAGCTGAAATAATCATTAAGCAAATAGCCGAAGAATATATGGAATGGCTGGTAATGCGTGGTTTATCACCTGTTTTTAGCAAAATTAAAGAAAATTTAAGGCAAATACACGAAGAAGAAATTCTAGGTTTCGCAAAAGCTAATAAAATTGAGAATAAGGAACTGTTAGAAAATTACGGCAAACATATTTCAGATAAATACTCACGAATTTTTATTAAAAATTTGCGCAAAGTGTTCAAAAACGGACAAAAAAAGGAATATATGGAAGCTATTAATGAACTTTTTGAGTTTTAGTTTATCTGTTATTAAAGAAAAAAAATTACGAAGTAATTAAACTTATATGTCCTTATATGCCTTATAAGGTTTTATTAAATAAATAAAAATGTTTGTGTACTTACGTCTTTGCGTGCGTAAAAATAAAATTTATGATTAAAAAAAATATTAAGATAGGAACACGTGGCAGTCAATTAGCTTTATATCAAGCAAAACGTTTAAAATCGGAATTGGAAAATCAATTTTCCGATACTGATTTTGAAATTGTTATTATCAAAACAAAAGGTGATAAAATATTAGATGTAGCTCTTTCAAAAATTGGTGATAAAGGCTTATTTACCAAAGAAATTGAGAATGCACTATTAGAAAAAAGAATTGATATGGCAGTGCACAGCCTGAAAGATTTACCCACCCAATTGCCAGAAGGTTTAAAACTTGGAGCTGTTTTAAAACGGGGTGAATTTCGTGATGCATTGGTAAGCTTAACAGGAAAAAACTTAGCCGGTTTAACTGAAAAAGATGTCATTGCGACTTCCAGTCTGCGCCGTAAAGCTCAATTATTGAAAATAAATCCGAATTTTAATATTGTAGATATTCGCGGAAACGTAAATACCCGGATTGAGAAGATGAAAAACGCTTATTGCACGGCAATGATTATGGCAGCAGCAGGTTTGCAACGCTTGAATATGAATGAATATATAAGTGAAATACTGGATAAGGATGTGGTTATTCCTGCTGTAAGTCAGGGTATTATTGCTATTGAAAGTCGAATAAACGATGAGCGGATTGAACAGTATTTACAGAAGATTAATGATGAACAGTCGTATTTGGCAGCTTTGGCAGAGCGAAAATTTTTAAATGTTTTGGAGGGTGGCTGCCAAATCCCGGTAGGTTGTTATACGGATTTTAAAAATGATAAATTTTTCATGAAAGGTTTTATTTCAAAACCCGATGGTAGTGATTATATATCAGGTAATATTTCCGGTAAAAAAGAAGAGGCAGTTCAAAAAGCAGAACAGCTGGCAAAATCATTTTTAGAAAAAGGAGCATTAAAAATTGTGGAATATATAAGAAACTTGTAATAAACTTCAAATCGTCCATTAGGACATTTAAACGCTTAAGCAAAATGTATGAAGGTAAAAGGGAAAAACATAATAATTAGTACACAGCCCAAAGAGCAAGCCGAACTTTTGCATTCTTTATTACAAAGCACTTATTTTCTGTTTTATTCCATGCCATTAATTGAAACAAAGATATTAAAAAGTAATCCCGATAATGAGCAAGTCCTTAGAACTATCCAGTCTTTTGATTGGATAGTTTTTACCAGTAAACGTGGTGTTTTTTCCTTTTTTGAGCTTACAAAAAGCCTAAATATTAAAGAAGAAGATATAGCAAAGCTTCAATTTGCAGCCATAGGAACGGCAACAGCCGGTGAAATTTTCAAAAATGGGTATCAGGTTCATTATATAAATAAAGGAAATACATCAAAAGAGTTTGCGGCTTACCTGATTGATGATGTAATTCAGCCAAAGGATAAAATTCTTTTACCGCAAGGTAATTTAGCGCCTGATTTTCTTCTAAATAAATTATCCGAAAAGGCAAAATGCACACGAATAAATATTTATGAAACCCTGAAAATTAAAAATCCCGATAAGGAAATATTAAATCTAATAGAAAATAATAATTACGATTTATTAATTTTTACCAGTCCATCTGCTTTTGAAAACTTTTTAGAAATAACAAAATATCAAGCAGATAATAAAAAATTAAAAATTTTGTCCATAGGACAAACTACAACTGATTTTATTGAAAACAAAGGTTTTAAGGTTAAAATAACAGCAAAAAAATCAAACATTAAAGGTTTAGCTGACGAAATAATTAAACATCTTGTATAAACTATTTTTAAATAATTATAATATGGCATTTCCTATAACACGTTTAAGAAGATTAAGACAAAATCCCGTTTTACGGGCAATGGTAACAGAGACCAAAGTAACAACCGATGATTTAATAATGCCACTGTTTGCCTGTCCCGGAAAAAATATAAAAAATCCGATACCTTCAATGCCGGGCAATTATCAAATGAGTATCGATTTAATTGTTGAAGAATGTAAAGAATTGTTCGATTTAGGAATTAAAAGTGTTTTACTTTTCGGTATTCCTGAAACAAAAGACGATACGGGTATTATTGCAGCACACGAAAATGCCATTATACCGGAAACCATTCGTGCCAGTAAAAAAAACGTAGCGCAAATGTATGTAATTGCCGATGTTTGTAATTGTGAATATACTACACACGGGCATTGCGGAACTATTGTAAACGGCGATGTAGGTAATGATTCAACATTAGATACGTTGGTTGC
>JAKIUH010000453.1 GCA_021647685.1 Bacteroidales bacterium | reverse complement strand
CCATTATTCCTGTTTTACGAGCCGGTGGAGCTAAAATTGCCGAAGAGTGTATTTTTAAAACACCTTTATTTATCGATAATGCAAAAGGTTCATACAAGAACTTAAAGATTGGTAAACATGTTAGTATTGGCGCAGGCACTTACTTTGATTTAATGGACGAAATCATCATCGGTGATTATACAGGAGTAGGTCCACAAGTAAGTTTTCTAACACACTGGCATGTAGGCGAGGTGCCTATGAAAAAATTATTTCCGTATAAAACCGAAAAAATTGAAATAGGTGCTAACTGTTTTATAGGAATTAATTCAAGTATTTTATACGGGAGCAAATTAGAGGAGTTTACACTTGTTGCATCGCAAACACTAATACAAGGCAGCTATAAAACAGGAAGTCTTGTAGCCGGTAATCCCGCTAAGATAACCAATACATTATCAGAAAAAGTGATTCAAAAAATATTAAAGCAATAATTAAAAAATACGAAAAATGGAGAAAAACGAAGCAATACAAATTGTAATTGAAGCAGTTAAAGGATATATTGATGATGAAAATGTACCGGTTAATGCAGAAACTGTTCTACTGGGCAATAATGCAGTAGTAGATTCAATCGGTTTGGTAAATTTAATAGTGGATATTGAAAGTGCATTAGCCGAAAAAGATATAGAAGTAACCCTGACATCTGAAGATGCTATGTCAAGAAGAAAAAGTCCGTTCAGAAGTGTGGACACTTTAAGTGATTATATCATTGAACTAAGCGCTTAGTATAATGGAAAGAGTAATGATTATAACCGGCTCACGTAAAGGTATCGGAAGATATTTAGCCGAATATTATTTAGAAAGAAACATTACGGTAATTGGGTGTTCTCGTTCAGAATCCGATTTAAAGCATCAAAAATACGAACATTATTGTTTAGATGTTGCCGATGAAAAAGCTGTGCAAAAATTAGTACGGCAAACAGCAAAAAAATATGGTAAAATTGATTACTTAATCAACAATGCAGGAATTGCATCAATGAACCATAGCTTTTTAACACCTTTAAGTATTGTTGAAAAAATGTTCAGTACCAATGTTTTCGGGACTTTTCTTTTTACACGTGAATGTGCTAAAATAATGTCGAAAAAGAAATTCGGCAGAATTGTTAATATGACCACTTTTGCAGTACCTTTTAAACTGGAAGGCGAAGCGGTATATGCTGCTTCAAAAGCTGCTATTACCGTAATGGCGGAAGCCTTGGCACGAGAATATGCCGATTACGGCATTACCGTAAACACTGTTGCACCACCGGCTGTACAAACCGATTTGATTGCACACGTAAAAAAAGAAAAAATGGATAAATTACTGCAAAGGCAAGCCATTCATCGTTTTGGTAAAGCTAAAGACGTGGCAAATGCCATTGATTTCTTTTTACATGATAACAGCAGTATGGTTACAGGACAAACCGTTTACCTTGGAGGGGTTTAAAATATTTATTTATTAAAATAAAAACAAACAATGTATATAGACTTTATCATAGAACGATTTAAAGAAAGTTTAGACAAAGAAGCGGTAATTTGGAATAATTCGGTTTATGATTATCGCTATTTATTGGATAAATATGAATTTTGGCTTGATTTTCTTAAAGAAAATACACAACCCGGTTCAGTAGTAGCAGTTCGTGCCGATTACAACCCTGATTCAATTAGTTTGATGCTGGCACTCATTGAAAATGGAAATATTTTTGTTCCGTTTAGCTTTGCAAATAAAGATATTGAAGAAAAAATTCAAAGTGCAGAAGTTGAGCATTACATAAAATTTGACAAAGAAGGCAATTTTCAATTTATCGATACGGAAATAAAAGCCAATCATCAATTAATTGAAGAATTAAGACAAAGAAAACATCCGGGGGTAATTGTTTTTTCATCGGGTTCAACAGGAAAACCTAAAGCTGCATTGCATGATTACACACACCTTTTAAACAAATTTAAAGTCCAGCGAGCAACTTTACGTACAGTAACTTTTTTATTATTCGACCACTGGGGAGGCATTAACACCTTATTGTACATATTATCCAATACCGGTGTTATCGGAGTGCCTGATGTTCGTTCGCCCGAAGAAGTTTGCGAGTTTATTGAACGATATAAAATAGAGTTGCTGCCCACAACCCCCACGTTTATCAATCTGATATTAATCAGTAAAGCATACTTAAAACATGATATTTCATCTTTAAAAGTAGTCAGCTATGGAACGGAAATGATGCCCGAAAGCACCCTTAAAGCATTTAACAAACTATTTCCAAAGATTACCCTAAAACAAACTTACGGGCTTACAGAACTAGGCGTAATGCGTACAAAATCAGAAAGTAACGATTCGCTTTGGGTAAAAGTAGGCGGGGAAGATTATGAAACAAAAGTTGTGGACAATGTACTGTTTATCAAAGCAAAAACTTCAATATTAGGTTATTTGAATGCACCATCGCCTTTTGACGATGAAGGTTGGTATAATACCGGAGACCGTGTAGAACAGAAAGGTGAATACATACGTTTTCTGGGTCGTGAAAACGACATCATCAATGTGGGCGGTCAAAAAGTCTTTCCGGCAGAAGTGGAATCGGTATTAATGCAGATAGACAATATTAATGAAGCTACTGTTTTTGGCAAAAGCAACCCGATAATGGGTAATGTGGTTGCAGCTAAAATCATTTTAGATAAAGAAGAACCGTTAAACCGGCTAAAAAGTAAAATACGCAAATATTGCAAAAATAAGCTGGAAGCCTATAAAGTGCCTGTTCATATTGAAATAACTGAAAAAACCAAAGTATCCGAACGATTTAAAAAAGTAAGAGGATAATTAATGTTAAAACAAAAATTCATATTAAGCTACGGCTCTAAAATGTTTATGCAGTTTGTTACTATTGCTGCAAGCATTGTGGTTGCAAGAGTTGCCGGACCAACGGTAATGGGAACGATTGCTTATGCAATGGCTTATGTGAAAATGTTGGGCTTTATTTATGATTTAGGTTTAGGCACAGCGCATATTAAACTCATTTCAGAAGGTAGAGACGAGGCAAAATGTAATGCAACCTTCTCGGTACTTAAAGGATATACCACCTTATTTTTTCTGATTGTA
>JAKIUH010000452.1 GCA_021647685.1 Bacteroidales bacterium | reverse complement strand
ATTTTTTACGAATTCAAATTTTGTCGGAGCATATTCATCATTAATAACTGGTCAAAAAAACTTAATAAATATTCAATGCTTGACGGTCTGTACATTACAAGTTGCCGACTTTGAGGAGTTTGCTAAGCTTTATGATAAATACCCGAAAATTGAAAGACTTTTCCGAAAATTTGCAGAAACAAAATTTTTAATAAAAGAGAAGCGAGAAATTGAATTAGTTATGTTAGATGCATCTGAACGATATGAAATTTTTCAAAAGGAACATCCCAATTTAGAAAATCTAATTCCTCAATATCATATCGCATCTTATTTAGGAATTACACCAACCCAATTAAGCCGAATCAGAGCCAAAAAATAAAATCTTTACATATGTAAATGCACAATATCTGTTTTATTATGATTTTTGCAATCTAAACAATTAGTTTTTGCAATTTAAACATTTATAAGAGATGAAAACAATTAAAAATAAAATATTAATTACAGGTGCAACAGCAGGAATTGGCAAAGCTCTTACCCAAACTTTTTTGAATTTAGATAATCAAATAATAGCGGTTGGTAGGAACATAGAAAAATTAAATGAACTTGAAAGATTAGATAAACGAATTATTCCTTTTCAATGTGATATTTCTAAACAAAGTGAATTAGATAAATTAGCACTATTTATAGAACAAGAACATCAAGACTTAAATATTTTAATAAATAATGCGGGAATTCAATATAATTACAATTTTCTTAAAGAACCTCAATTATTGCATAAAATAGACTATGAAGTAAATGTAAACTTACTTTCCCCATTAAAATTAATAGCACTACTACTTCCGACCTTAAAAAACAATAAAAATGCTGCAATTATAAATGTATCATCAGGATTAGCCATAGTTCCTAAAATGGATGCCCCAATTTATTGTGGAACAAAAGCAGGAATACATATCTTCACAAAATCACTACGTTACCAATTAGAAGATAAAATAAAAGTTTTTGAAATTATTCCTGCACTTGTAGATACAGCAATGACAGAAGGAAGAGGAAAAGGTAAAATTCCACCTCAACAACTAGTGGATGAATTCATTAAAGCGTTCGAAAAAGATAAATATGAAGTAAATATTGGCAAAGTAAAGTTCCTGAAAATTATAAACCGAATTAGACCATCATTAGCAGATAGGTTAATGAAAGGTGGACGATAACTTAATAAATTAAAAAAGTAATTAAAAAAGAATGAAAACGCCACATAATCGAGTAGGCTGCCGATAGGCTAAAGCCTATCGGAGAATCGCTCACACCACCGTACGTACGGGTCTCGTATACGGCGGTTCTCTAAATCATGGGAAATAACAAATATCCTGCTGCATTTTTTCGATGGCTGGTAAACTCGAACATTTATACCTCCATTCAAAACTGGCAACGATTTAAAGTTCAGTCCCTCAATAAGTAGGGCTTACTGAAAAGCTCAGGTGTGCATCTATTTTGGATTATATGATTGCATATGTATATAAATACTTTAAACTGAACAAAATACAAAAGAGGTGTGCAACTGAGCAGCAAAAAACATTATGGCTTATATATTATAAATGCATGCTTTTTCGGACATTATATTCAAAAACCTTGCATTTCAATACAATAAAATAAACATAAAATATTGATTAATAATATATTTAGCGTTTTTCAGCAAACCCTAAGATAATACCAAACAATATCCCCATAAAACCAATAACAGCTAAAATTATGTTAAAAAACAATTTCAATAAAAAACTAAATTTATAGCTTTGCTATAATATTCACTAAAAGTAACAATTATGAAAAAGATAAATGTTTTTTCACTATTATTAACAATTCTTTTATTTGCAGCAACAACCATTACTGCCCAGTACAAATTTACCGATGATATTCGTTTAAAAGATACGCCTGTAAAAAATCAATACCGTTCGGGTACCTGTTGGAGTTTTTCGGCAATATCATTTCTTGAGTCCGAACTTTTACGCATGGGAAAAGGCGAATTTGACCTTTCGGAAATGTGGGCTGTTCGTAATTGCTATTACGATAAAGGCATCAAAACCGTTCGTTTGTTCGGAGCATTAAATTTTGGTGGTGGCGGTGCTTTTCACGATGTTACCTATGTATTAAAAAACTACGGTTTAGTTCCCGAAAATGTATATCCCGGCTTAAACTATGGCGAAAAAATGCAAACTCACGGAGAAATGGACGAACTGCTTAAAGATTATATTGACGGGGTAATAAAAAATAAAAATAAAAAATTATCTACTGCATGGAAAATAGGTTTTTCCGGTATTTTAGATGCTTATTTGGGCAAAAAACCTGAAAAGTTCACGTACAAAGGTAAAGAATATACCCCAAAATCATTCTCAAAAGAAGTTTTAGGTCTAAATGCCGATGATTACATCGAAATCAGCTCTTTTACACACCATCCGTTTTACAAAACTTTTATGATTGAAATACCCGATAACTGGCTTTGGGGAAGTGTATATAACCTGCCATTAGATGAAATGATGCAAGTAATTGACAATGCTTTAAAAAACGGTTATACAGTTGCTTGGGCATCAGATGTCAGTGAAAAAGGATTTTCTTGGAAAAACGGTATAGCTATTGTTCCGGCAGCATCGCCCGAAGAGATGGATAATTTGGAAAGTGCCAAATGGGATAAATCAATCACCAATGATTTGAAAAAAAATATGTACACTTTTGAAAAACCCGTACCTGAGAAAAAAATTACCCAAGAATTGCGCCAAGAAGAATTTGACAATCTAAAAACAACCGATGACCACGGTATGCACATAATTGGAATGGCTCATGATCAAAATGGGACAAAATACTATATCGTAAAAAACTCATGGGGAAACGGCGGGCGTAACGGTTATTTTTATGCTTCAGAAGCATTTGTACGTTTAAAAACTACGGACATTATGGTACATAAAGATGCTGTTCCAAAAAATATTAAGAAAAAATTAGCTTTATAAATTTACTTTCTTAAACCTAAATTGAGCGATTGTAAACTTTGAAAATGACTAATCATTTAGCACTCAAAGAATTTCTAAAATTTCTCAGATACCAACAAGGTGTCTTCCAAATTTATAGAAATCTTTTAGCACCAAA
>JAKIUH010000036.1 GCA_021647685.1 Bacteroidales bacterium | reverse complement strand
CTCGGCTTTTTCACAATTTTATTAGGAACCGGTTTACTTCTTTATCAAATTGGCGACACATTAATTACAGGCGCATATTATCATTTGTATAAATGGTTGATTGTTGTGTTGTTTATTTTTATGGGCTTTATGTTTATGTTAATGTGGGTAATTGGTGAATATATTTGGCGTATATTTAATGAAGTGCGTTCAAGACCTATCTACATTATTAAGGAAAAAATTAATTTTGAGAAAGAGGTTGATGAAAATACTCATGTTAAATAATGAATTTCCACCATTAGGAGGAGGTACCGGCACAGTAAATTATGAACTTTTTAAACAGTTTGAAAAATATCCGGATTTGAAAATTGATTTAATCACCTCAGGAAATAAAAACGATGACAGAGTAGAACAATTTTCAGAAAACATACAAATCTATAAAGTAATAATTAACAGCAGAGATATACATCATGCAAGTAATTATGAATTAATCAAATACACACTTAAAGCAAGTATAAAAGCTATTCAACTGCAAAGAAAAAATAAATATGATTTGAGTTTTGCATGGAGCACAGTGCCTGCGGGTTTTATTTCATTTCTGCTAAAATTATTTTTCAGATTGCCCTATTACATTCGTGTTGGAGGACCGGATATTCCGGGATTTGAAGAAAGATACAAAAATCTTTACCGGATTATTTCGCCGGTAATTAAATTAATCTGGAAAAAATCAAAACTTTTAATTGCCAAATGCAAGACTGAGCATGAAATGATAAAAGCTATTAATCCTAACTTGAATATTCATATCATTTATAATGGAATAGATACCGAAAAGTTTTTTCCTACGGAAAAAACTTTAAGTACACCCTTAAAAATAATTTGCTCAGCACGATTGATTAAACGTAAAGGGCAAGAAGTTTTAATCAGAGCAATCGCACAATTAAAAGAAAAAGGTATTGTTTATCGTATTGATTTAATTGGCGAAGGTGATGAGAAAGAAAACTATATGCAACTGGCTGATAAGTTAAATGTATCAGAACAAATATGCTTTTGCGGGTACATTAAGCGGGAAAAAATGCCTGAATTTTATCAAAAAGCAGATATATTTGTACTTCCATCGTATAACGAAGGAATGAGTAATGCATTGCTCGAAGCTATGGCATGCGGTTTACCGGCAGTAGTTACCGATGTTGGCGGGACAGAAGAATTAGTAGATATGCAAAACGGTTTTATTTTTGCTAAAGGGAATGTAGCAGAATTAAGTACTGTTTTAGAACATATTTATCACAATAAAAAAGAGTTGACCAATAAATCAATAAATTCTATAAAAAAAACTCAAAAACTTAGTTGGGAGCAAATTGGTAGAAAATATTTGAAGTTATTAAACAATGAAAAAAAACAAAAAACAAAAAAGCACTAAATCACCCAATAAGATAAAACAAAAATCACGTTCTGAAAAGAATCCTCAAAAAAATAGTTTAATTTTTGCAGGGATTATAGCAGCTGTGTCTTTTCTTATCAATATTTTTTTAATACCCGACAGCGCAGAACTTCTGTTTTTTAAAATTAAACCCTATAGTTTTTACCTTCTAAACTTATTATTGGCTGCACTTATTTATTATTCACTGCTTACTAAAAAGCATAGTCAAAATACCGCTAAATACAGCTTTTTATTGCTCCTGGTTTTAAGTGTCTTATTTAGTTTTTTCAAAGTTTCCAATAATTCATTGCCGGATTTAATTAATCTGCATGAACAAGGCTCATTATTTATAAGATTTTTAGTGCTCCCTATAGCTATTTTAGGAATTATTTCCCTTTGGCAAAACAGAACTAATCTTAAAGCAGTAATAGACAATTCATTGACAAACGAAACATTAAAAATAAGCCTATTTTCAAAAGCAGAACTCCCCTACACCGGAGCATTTATGGTAATTTTAATCCTGTCAGTATTTACACTTTTTTATCGTTTAGATAATTTTGATTTATACTCTGATGAGGCACAGGTTACACAAGGAGCTGCAGGATATTATTATACGGGAGAATTTTACCAATACAATTTTGCCACAAAAAAATTATCTACCGGTAGAGCCTATAATAGAGCACAACCTCATCAGTGGCTCATGGCTCAATCGTATAAACTATTTGGCATTTCTAACTGGTCATCAAGATTCCCTTCTGCTGTTTTCGGATTATTGTTAACCGCATTAGGATATTTCATCAGTCGCTTTTTTGTCAAAGATAAATTAACTGCACTTTTAATTGCTTTCTCATTTGTATTCTATTTTGAGTTTTTGTTACTTGAACGGTGGGCTCGTATGTACGCTATACTGATACCATTGTATTATATCACTTTTTATTATGGATATCGTATAGTTAACGAAGAAATGTTATTAATTAACAAAAATCTTAAAAGAAATCATTTTATTAGCAAATACTTAAACTTTAATTATGCTCTCTTACCCATATTTATGATATTCTTAATCATAAATTATTACTTACATGTAAATTCACTATTCATCCTACTCTCCTTGTATCTGTACTTACTTTTTTCATTTATAATATACAAAGAAAAAAGATATTTAACCGCCTTAATAATAGGTGTTTTTATATTAATTTTATCTTATTTGTTTGTACCAAATATTAAAGGTATTAGCAATTATATTCATTTTTTTACAGGAACTTATTCTAATTTATATACACATTTCTTTTTTGCCTACCCCTTGGGAGTTTATGCAGGAGTCATCATAACGGTAATCGCTCTTGCTGTATTAATCCTAATAGATAATAGAAATGCCAAAAAGGTTTACTTGTATTTATTAATAAATGTTGTAGGCGCTTGGTTTCTATTTGCGTATGTAATAAATTACAGTGTATCATTCAGGTACATGTCTTTTATGAGTCCGGTAGCCATTATGTTAATCATTGCAGTATTTGTTTTAATTATTAAAGCATTATATCGTTCTTTTATTAAATATATTTTAATTGGATTATTAACTTTATCTGTTTTAATACATTTTTCATACAGGTATAATGACCTTTACGTACAAAATTTTTCTTCACCAGCACATCCATCTATTGCATGGAAAACAATAGTAAAAAACTACAAAAAAGGAGAAATTATATACCGGCATTGGGGTCCCTCATTATATTTTCAAGGAATTGATACAAGCGCAACTTTTTTAGATATTGGAAGTTCAAAAGGAAAAGCGTTTTCAGAAATATATGATACCCTTAAAAATCACAATGGAGGTTGGTTAACTTGGCACACCTTTAACACGTGGCGTATGGATACCAAACTGGTTGATTATGCAAACTTGTACTTTGAAAAATTACATGGACAAGGAATTGATAATACAAATGTTGAAGTATTTCATTATACGGACAGTATGCTTGTAGATACAATAAGGTTTCAATACGAACGCTTAATCCCTTATGCTAATTTAAATCTAAAAAACACCTACTCTATTGGTTTTTGGATAAATCTGGATAAAACAAACCTCAATCCTCCAATTCTGTTTTTGAATAACAATAAAAATATTATTTATTTTAATTTAGAGAAAGATAATACTTTCAAGATAGCTTATCAAAAAAAAATACTTTCAATACCTGATTTTCCAACAAATAAATGGCATTATTTAACATTTATACAAAACTCAGAAAATAAAACTTTAGGTATTTATTTAGATGGAAAGCAAATCCTGTCATTAAGTTTTATCCCGGAACAAATGCCCATTGTTAAATTTAAGGTAAACCTTAAATTTAAAGGACAACTGGATGATATTCGTATATATAATATTGCTTTAAATCCGCAAGAAATACTATTTATCATGAAAAATAGAAATAACATTAATTCAGAAAATATATGGTTCAATAATAAACCGTTAAATACTTTGTATCATTGGAAAAAGAAATTATAAAAAAAATCTGTTTTGTTCAGCCACGTGCTTATTATTTATTTAATAAAGATATTAAAGCTCCGGATAAGGTGGGCGGCGCACAAAAGCAACATTATTTGCAAAGTATTGAACTGGCTAAATACCAAGAATTTGATGTACATTTTTTAGTAGCTGATTTTGGACAAAAAGAAATTGAAATCCATCAAAAAGTAACTTTATGGAAATCGTTTAATTTTAAAGACAATATCTTTAAAAGAGTAATTGATTTATTAAAAGTATTAAAAAAAATAGATGCAGCTATTTATATTTTTCGGTCTGCTGATGCAGGTGTTGCTTTTGCTATTTTGTATATTAACTATGTATTAAGAAAAAAGGTGCTTTATCAGATTTCTTCAGATTCAGAATGCTCAAATAAGGAATTAAAAAATAAATCGGGCTATTTAACAGCCATTTTAATGTCTTTTGCTTATAAAAAAGCAGATATTTTAACTGCACAGAGTGAAAATCAAAAAAAACAATTTGAACAAAATCGAAAAATTACTATTCAAGAAATTATTAGAAATATAATTGAAATTCCGGAAAAAATTAACCGTACAGAAGAATCTATTTTATGGATAGGGAGACTTGATAAAGTAAAATATCCGGAATTATTTTTAGATTTAGCAAAACAATATCCTCACGAACAATTTGTAATGATTGCTCCTGTTGTACAAGATGATATTTCCTACGGAAATAAAATAAAAAAGAAAATTGAAAAAATATCGAATATTCAACACTTTGAATACGTAAAACCTAATGAAATAAACCATTATTATCAAAAAGCAAAAATTTATGTAATCACCTCATACAAAGAAGGATTTTCAAACACGATGACAGAAGCAATGGCAAATGCTTGCCCTGTTTTGAGTTTTAATGTAAATCCTGACGATGTCTTCACAAAGCATCAAGCCGGCTATTTTGCAGAAGGTTCAGAAAAATTATTTTTTAAGTTAATTGATGATTTTTTAATCAATAAAAATATTAATAAGTCCGTTGAAAATGCCTCAGCATACCTTAAAAAATACCACAATAAGAATGCAATCATCACCTCACTCATAAAACAGATTAAATGATAAAAATTGCCTTAAAAAATATAAAACTGCTGCATTTTATAAATAAGATTCCACTTATCAGGTACTTTTTTATTCTTAAAATTGATCAAAATTTTCATAACATCAGGGATAATGCCGTATTAGAAAAATTTTACCAAGATATTTATGTAGAAAATAAAACGTCAAAAAAAACAGCCAATATGCGGTTTAATGATGTGGATAGTATTGCGCTCAAATATTTGAACTACAACAGGAAACAGTATATCCATGATATTGCTGTTTCAAGTGGAATTACCTCAGATAATTTTTATGAATATTTAAAGAAAAAAAATATAAACTTTCAAATGGATATTTCTGACAAATATTCACAAATTAGCGTAAAAAAAGGTTTTACGACAAAGGTCTATGATGCCGACAATAATTTAAGCTTTGCTTATTGGGGATTTTTCTTTGCAGGTGATAAAAATATTTTTTTTCCCTTAACTGTTTTTCTCTATAAAATTATTAGAAAGTTTGACAAAAATTATGATTTTAATTATTCTTTATACCTTTTCCACCCTAATATTTTAGAAAAAGTAAAAAAACAAAAAATTAATGTTGTCAGCTATGATATTTTTCAAACCACAATAAAAGAAAAATATGATTTTGTTCGATGTATGAACATCTTAAATAAAACCTATTTTACTGATAATCAAATAATGACTGCATTAGAAAATATTAAGCAATCCATAAAAGAAAATGGAATTTTACTTATTGGAAGAACCAATAATAAAGGGACAAACAATGCAAGTATTTTTCAAAAAAAAGCGAATAAATTTATCTTTATGGAAGATATTAACAAGGGTAGTGAAGTTAAAACACTTGTTTAAAATCTTAAATTTTGATTAATAAAAAAATACATATATGCTTTTTTTCTCCGGCATCTTATCCGTTTTTTTATTCGGACAGCCAAGCGATACACGGGGGTGCAGAATTTCAAATGTATCTTTTAGCAACAGAGCTTGCAAAAAATAAAAATTTTAGCATATCATTTATTCTTGGAAATTATGGTCAGAAAAATCGATACTGTTACAAAAAAAATATTCAATTAATAAAAGGTTTTAAATTAACAACCCATGAAAATTTATGGAGCAAGTTTATAAAAGCACTTCGTTTATTTTTTCTGTATTACAAAATAAAACCGGATGTAATAATTACTACCAACGCCGGCTCTGTTGTTGGACTAACAGCATTTTACACCAAATTATCCGGTAAAAAATATATTTATCGAAGTTCTTCGAGTATTGATGTGGACGGTAGTTGGATTAATAGTCATAAATTGATGGGGAAAATCTATTCATGGGGACTGAAAAATACTTCATTAGTGTTAAGCCAAAATGCAGAACACTGCCATTTATTAATAAAAAATCATTCAATAAAAACAAATATCCTAAAAAATGGATTTGTTATTGAAACAACTCATGCGCAAAACAAAAAATATATATTATGGGTTAGCAGATATGTGGAAATGAAAAACCCGCACTTATTTTTACAGTTAGCAAAGCAAATTCCTAATGAAAAATTTGTTATGATTTGTCCTTATAATCCTTCGGATTATAAAAAATGGAAAGAATTAAAGAATGAAGCCGATAAAATCCTGAATTTAACTTTCATAGAAAAAGTAGATTTCCGCAAAATACAAACTTATTTTAATCAAGCTAAAATATTTGTAAACACTTCTGATTACGAAGGCTTTCCAAATACTTTTTTACAAGCAGCCCAAGGCTTAACCCCTATTGTTTCGCTTAATGTGAATCCTGATAATTTTATAAATGAATATCAATGCGGCATTTTTTGTAATAATGGTTTCAGCAAATTAATTGAAGAAACTAAAAAAATCTTACAAGATTCTGATAAAATAAAACAAATGGGGAAAAATGCTTATCGTTATTTAAAAGAAAATCACGATATTAATATAATCGGGAAACAAATGGAAGAAATTATATATAATTTAGTAAAGAGCTAATCTTTAAATACTTCCTTTAAATCAATACTTAAATCGGGAAAAATATGGGGTGAAATTGGCTCATCTTCAACATAAATTCCTTTTTGTTCATATTTCCCTTTTTCAAGAACATATTGATAAATTACTTTTTCCGTAGGAAAAACAATCCAGTATTCTTTTACGCCAAATTTTTGATAAAGTGCGTATTTATCTTTCAAGTCAGTTTTACTTGTTGAAGGCGACAGTATTTCAATAATAAAATCCGGTGCACCCAAACAGCCCCTATCGTCTAATTTTGATAAATCGCAAATTACCGAGATATCCGGCTGAACAACATTTATGATTTCTTTATCAGCTGTTTTGTCTTTTTCTATAAGACGCACATCAAAAGGGGCATGATAAACTTTACAGCTTTTTTTTCTAAGATAATTTGCAATATCTCTATGCAAATAAGACGATATTTCTTGATGAATACGTCTAGGTGCAGGAGTCATTATCTTGATAAAGCCGTTAATAAGCTCACGCCGTTTATCGTCCAACCAAGTGAGATAATCGGCATAAGTATATTGTTTATTCAAATCCAATTGAAGTTCCATATCAATAAGTTTTACTACAAATATACGAATAATTGCCCATTTAATTATATTTGTACTATGAAATTCCTAATCGTAGCACCTCGTTTTCATACCAATTTATACTTCCGTGCAAAAGCTTTGCAAGATGCCGGACATATCGTAAAAATAGTAACATTGTACAAAGGTCAATCAGAGTTTTACGAAGAATTAAAACCAAAGCTTGTTAAACTTTCAAAATTTTCTGATTTAATTCTGAAAATATTCTCTTTTTTCAAGAAAGGAAAACTAAAATCAAGTTTTGAAATGCGATTTCAAGCTCCCGATAAGGAGTTTAAAAAAATAATTAATAACTATAAACCGGAGGTGATTCTTTTAAAAGCATACCAAAATGCTCTTGCAATTAAAACTTTACGAATTGCAAAAAAACACGGAATAAAAGTTTTAATGCTGACACAAACTCCTTATAATCATATTAAAGGCTCTGAATTTTTGTTTCAACAGAACATAAAACTTTTCAAATTTCTGAAAGTTTACGCATACATAACGCCCATAAAAATTAATTATGAGGTGTTTAAAAATTCAGGCATTAAAAATGTTTATTATCTGCCTTTTGTGTATCCTGTAAACAATGTTCCGGTAAAAATAATTAAAGATGAAATAAGAATTTTATCAATAGGCAAGTTTCAAAAACGAAAAGATCAGCTTTTACTCCTAAAAGTAGTTAAACAACTTGTAAATGAACATTTTTTAATTAAACTTTGTCTTATCGGTGAGCTTGCCGATGAAAAATATTTTAATACTCTAAACAAATTTATAAAAGACAATTTACTCGATAAAATAGTATGTATCAAAACCAATATGCCTTATCCTGAAATACAGCAAGAATTTAAGAAACACGATTTGTTTGTATTACCTGCATACAACGAACCGGCTGCCTATTCGCCTGTTGAGGCAATGGCAAATGCTTTGCCGGTAATTTGCTCAGACGAAAACGGAACAAAATGCTATATTGAAAAAGCTAAAAACGGATACATTTTCAAAGCCCGTGATGAAAAGGATTTATATGAAAAAATTAAGTTTATTATTTCAGATAAAGAAAATTTGTTGCAAATGAAAAAGAATGCCTTACTATCGGCAAAAGAAAATCATAATCCTCAAAACTATGCAAAAGAAATCATAAAAATATGTGATTTTACGAAATATAATTCGTAAAATCACGCATAAATACGAAAATTATTTAGCATAATAACGCTATTTTGCGAAAAATATATTATATTTTCACAATGAAATACGAAATTAATAACTGAAAAATACATTAAAACAATAATTAAATTTAGCATTTTTACACATAAATACTAAATTAATTTCGTATATTTGCATTATAAAACAATAAAAATATGCTCTCGCTTGAAAAACTGACCGAAATAATTATCGACAGTTCGAAAACAAACAACACCGGAATAATCCGGAACTTAGAGATTGAACTGTTTGATGCACTGATGCAAAACAAGCCTATTACGGTAGTAACCGGAATACGCCGCAGCGGAAAATCATATCTGTTAAAAAACTTATACAAAAAATTATTAAGCGAAAAAATACCCCGTAAAAATATATTATTTCTGAATTTTGAAGATGACCGGCTAAATCAATACCTTACGCTAAACGGACTAAGAAGCATATATGAGCTGTTTATAGCCAATACCGACAACAACAAGCCTGTTTACTTATTTTTTGATGAAATACAAAACGTACCGGAATGGGAAAAGTTTATCCGCACGCTATACGATAGTACCAATCACAGAATATACATAACCGGCTCTAATGCCAAACTTTTATCACGTGAATTTTCAAGTACATTAGGCGGAAGATTACTGGAATATACACTATATCCTTTTTCGTTTAAAGAAATTTTGCAAATAAAAAATATTTTATTTACCGACCCTTTTACCCGTGCAGAAAACAAAGAAAAAATAAATAAATATCTAAGCGATTACCTCAACTACGGCGGACTGCCCGAAACATTTAATTTATCGAAAAAAAATAAAATGGTTTACCGTAAATCATTATTAAACAAGATAATAATAAACGACATTTTATCACGTTATAATCTTCACTCAGTAAATTTATTAAGCGAAATAATCTATTTTTTGGAAAAAAATGGCGGAAAAATTATTAGTTACCGCAATATTGCCCAAGCAGCAAAATCTAATGAAAATACGATTGAAACATATATCGGTTATCTGAACACGGCATATATAATTGAAAAATTGAAAAAATTTTCGTGGAAAACCAAAGCGGTATTTGACAAAAACAAAAAATTTTATTTTATCGACAATTTGTTTTGTGCCGAAGCAACGGTTGAAAAGCGTATGGAGAATCTCTGTTATGTACATTTATTACAAAATTACGGTAAAGAGCAACTCTATCTCGGAAGAGATGAACGCGGCAAAGAAATAGACTTTATAATAAAAACAGATAAAAAAATTACGGCAATACAAGTTTGTTATGAACTAAACGATGAAAATCTGAAAAGAGAAATATCAAGCCTGCAACTTATGGACAAGCACATGAACAATACAAAAAAAGAACTAAAAATAATTGTTATGTATAATAACGTGAGCAAAGCAATACCCGAAAATATAAAAATTGAACAACTTAAAGATTTTTTATTGAACTAATTATATGACAAGATATTACGATAATATAAACAACAGGCTTGTTTATGCGGGAAAAGCATCAAACGCTGAATATTGGGAAAAGCACTGGGATAAAAATACCATTGAAAAATTATATCCTAAACGCATAATGCCTACCGATTATGTTATTAACACTACCAAAAAATATTTGCCGAAAGGCAGCATAATTCTTGAAGGTGGTTGCGGCACGGGACAACAGGTTTTTAAATTGCAAAAAAGCGCTTACAAAGTTATTGGAATTGATTATGCTGAAAAAACAGTTAAAATTGTTAAACAAGCTAAACCGGAATTGGATATTCGCTTGGGCGATGTAAGAAGGCTTGATTTCGATAATAATTATTTTGACGGATATTGGTCGTTTGGTGTAATCGAGCATTTTTATAACGGGTATGATGAAATCATCAATGAAATGTATCGTGTACTAAACCCCGGAGGATATTTATTTGTCACTTTTCCGCATATGAGCAAATTGCGTAAATTAAAAGCCAAAAAAGGAAAATATCCCGTATGGAACGAAAGTGAAGAAAACATCAAAAATTTCTATCAATTTGCATTAGATGAAAAAAAAGTAACTGACGATTTAGAAAAGTTGAATTTTAAATTAATAAAAAAGCAACATTTATCAGGAATCAAGGGTCTGAAAGACGAAGTGGCATTTGTAAAAAATCCCTTGCAAAAAATATTTGACAGCCGCAGTTTTTTTGGAATGGCTCTTTCAAAAATGGTTTCAATAGTTTTTAATCGATTTTCATCACATTCTATATTGTTGGTTTTAAAGAAAATAAAATGAATATTTTTATAAACGGTAAAGACGGAAAAGGTTGGGCAATTGACATGCTTAGAAGTGATTATGAAGCCGCATTAAAACGTTTAGGCATTTCGCAAACCAAAAATTTCATTAAAGCAGACATTGTACACAATATTTGGTGGAACTACTTTTTAACCAAAACAAGTTTTTTTTTAAGATTAAAAAAAAATATCATCCTATCGGCTGTTAATTTTATTGATTTAGATAATAAAAATTATTTTTTAAGAAAAGAATTTGAAAAAGCCGACAATTACGCAACAGTTTGGATATCGCCGTCAGAAAAACAAAAACAAATATTAGAGCGTTTCACAGAAAACATATTTGTTTTACCGTATTATATTAATTTTAATCTGTTTAACTACATTGAAAATTCTGATATAAAACAAAAAATTTTAAAAAAATACGATATCCCTGCTGATTTAGTTAAGAATAAAATAATCATCGGCTCATTTCAAAGAGACTCACTCGGCACAGACTTATTAAAACCCAAATGGCAAAAAGGGCCGGAATTACTCATTGATTTATTAAAAGATTTACCAAAAGACAAATTTATTCTGCTTCTGTCGGGACCAAGAAGGCACTTTGTATTTAAGGAATGTAAGAAACACAATATCCCATACTTCTATCTCGGCCAAGAAACACCTGAAGACGATATTACAATAAATAGCTTGTCTTTTGATAAAATGCCTGATTTATACAGAATTACAGATTTGTATTTAGTAACATCAAAATCGGAAGGAGGACCCAAAGCAATACTTGAAGCAACAGCATTAAAAACAAATATTTTCAGTACAGATGTTGGTTTAGCCGGTGATTTTTTAGAAAAAAAGAATGTTTTTACAGATACCGAACAATATAAAAAAGCAGTTCATGATTTTGTTATTAATTTTGATAAAAATAAAGAGATACGAAAAACAGATGCAGAAACTCAATACGTCAGATGTATTAATCAATGTAATTATAATGTTCTCGATAAAAAATTAGAAGATATTTATAAGTTTATTTTGAATAAGAAAAATAAATGAAAATCAACATATTCTTTCCGTTTTCAGAAAATCCGATTGGCGGGGGTAATCAGTTTTTAAAAGCACTGAAAAATTATTTTATAAAACAAGAAATATATTCAGAAAATCCCTCTGATGCTGATGTAATTCTTTTCAACAGTCATCATAAAATCAACGAATTAATTAAACTCAAAAAAAAACATCCATATAAAATATTTATACACAGAATTGACGGACCTGTTGGTTTAATACGCAAAAATGATAATTACACAGATAAATTAATCTATAAAATAAATGATTATATTGCCGATGCTAGTATTTTTCAATCAAAATGGTCACAAAATAAAAATTACGAATTAGGAATAAAAAACAAAAAATACGAAACAGTAATTATTAATGCACCAAATCCTGAGATATTTAACAAGCCGGATAAGAAACATTTAACTTCGAAAAAAATAAAACTTATTGCAACAAGCTGGTCGCATAATATGATAAAAGGTTTTAAAATCTATAAATGGTTAGATGAAAATTTGGATTTCTCAAAATACGAAATGACTTTTTGCGGAAATTCGCCTTTTCAGTTTAAAAAGATAAAACATATAAAACCTCTGCCGAGTAAAGAACTGGCAAAACAATTGAAGATGCACGATATTTTTATTACAGCATCGAAAAACGATCCTTGTTCAAACTCCTTAATTGAAGCTATGCACTGTGGTTTGCCGGCTATTGCATTAAATGACGGCGGACATCCCGAAATTATCGGCAAAGGCGGATTGCTTTTTAATCAAAAAGAAGAAATTCCCTGCTTAATTAAAAAAATTATCGAAAATTACATCCTTTATACAGAAAAAATTGATTTGCCGGATATGAATGAAACAGGAAGACAATATCTTGATTTCATTCAACAAATTTTTAAACAAAAAACAAAATCCGGTAAATTAAGTTTTATTGATATAATTAAAATTAAAACAGGAATTGCAGCATATCGTTTTATTAAAAAAATAAAATAAGCTTTGATTTATGATTTTAAGCGATTTTAAATATTATTTAAACAGCTCCTACCGAAGGCAAATTTTAGATAAATTACTAAAAAAATACGAATATATATATAAAGGTATCGTTTTAGATATTGGCGGACGAGACCGCGGCAGATTTAAAAAACCCAAAAACAAAGTTGAAAAATGGATTTTTGCCGATATTGAACCCAAACATAATCCGGATATAGTTTTAGATGTTGCAAATATGCAAAATATTGAAACAGAAAGCATTGATATTGTAAATGCAATAGAACTTTTTGAGCATGTTGAAAAAATAAACGAAGGAATTAACGAATGTTTCAGAATTTTAAAAACCGGTGGAAAACTAATATTGTCTGTTCCGTTTTTATTTCCCGTTCATGCCGACCCTTATGATTTTCAGCGATGGACAATTACAAAATGGGAAAAAGAACTTACAAAAGCCGGTTTTAAAATTGAAAAAACAGAAATTATGGGACGATTTTTCACAGTAAAAAACGGCATGAACAAAACACTAATTCAATCTTTACCGATAATAATTCGACATATTGGGTATTTATTATTCCCAATATTTAGTTTATTAAATAAATTAGACAACACAAATTGGGTAAAAAATCACCCGAAACTCGTAAATTATCACGGAGGATATTTTATAATCGCGGAAAAATGAAGACGAAAGAAGAAATACAATTTAATAAATACGAAAAAAGAGGAAAGGATTACCATTATAAACAAATTAACCTTAAAAATCCTTTCTCATTTAATGCTTATGTATATGCACGATATATCAAACACATTGAATTGCTGAAAAAAATATTACAAGAAAAAAATATCAACAAGTCGCAAAATTTAAACTTATTAGATTTAGGCTGTGGTGATGGTGTTTTATTATTCTTAATAAAAAAATATATTCAAGATTACAAATTTAATTTTTATGGTATTGATTTATCGGAAATAGCTCTGGAAACAGCAAAAGATAAAGTCATAGATGGGAATTTTTCAAAATCAGGAGTTTATGAAACTGATTTTCAGAATAATTTTTTTGATATTATCCTTTCTTCTGATGTAATTGAGCATATAAATTTTCCAGACAAAATGCTCCATGAAGCCAAAAGAATAGCTAAATCTGATGCAATTATCATTTTTGGAACACCCATTCGCTATACAGAAAGCCCCATTGATAAAATGCATGTAAAAGAATTTTTCCCAAATGAGTTTAAACAAATTTTTGAAAGATATTTTAACAAAGTTAATATAACTCGCAGCCATAAATTATTTTACTTATTGAAATATCAAAAACAATCCAAACTGTTTTGGAAGAAAATCAGTATAAATAAATATAATTATTACTTTTTATCCTTGCTTTCGAAAAATCCTTTTCTTGACCAAGAAGAAAAAGCGAATGAACTTTATACATATATGTTTGTTGTTGGTACAAAATATAATTATAAATGAAAAAAAATTATCACAACAACCCGTATATTATTCTCGGTGTTCATCGTTCCGGCACTACTTTAATGTCGGATATTTTCAGCCGCTTAGGTATTTTTATGGGCAAAAATCAAAATATTAATAAAGAAGCAAAATTCTTTTTTCAGCTCAATAACAAAACCTTAAAAGAAAACGATTCAACAGCCTATGATTTTGATATTTTTCTTGAAAAATTAAACGATGAGCAATTTATAAACCGACTATCCGATAAATTTAAAAATGAAATTCAGAAAAATATAAATGCAAAATTTTTCGGGTTCAAACAATTATTAAAATATCAATTCCAAAATAAAAAAATAAAATGGGGCTTTAAAGACCCGCGAACAGTCTTGCTTTATTCCGTTTGGAAAAAAATATTCCCCGATGCAAAATATCTGATAATTACTCGAAATCCTGTTGATGTATCCATGAGTATTTATTATTTTGAACAAAAAAGATACTTAAAAAAACTAAAAAAACGCCCTGATTTAGAATTTGGAATGCCTCTGACAAAAGCTTTTGATGTATGGAAAAAATTTACACTTTCCCTTTTGAAAATTTATGAAGACAATAACACAAATTTTCTAATGGTAAAATATGAGGAGTTGAAAAATACGGAAACCCTTGATAAAATAATTCAATTTTGCAACAGTAATGCCGACAGCCGAGAAATTAATAAAATAATAAAAAACAAACCAAGCAATTACAAAATACCCGAAGGCTATAGTCAATTTATTAATCGGGTAAAAAATGATGAACTTGTACAAAAACTATATCCCGAACTAAATTTTTAAAATATTGAAAAAAGAAATCATTAAAATAAATAAATTATTTAAAACAAAAGAGGCTTTAGAAGTTTTACCGGAAACAATCACTGTTTGGCACGATTTAAAACCAAAATCAGCTGAAATTGATATTATTGTTACCGGTTTTGGTAAAGCCGAATTAAGCAATGCAACGGCACTGAATTATATTTTGCTGGAAGATAAATTACCGGTAAATATAATTATTGTAGAATCTTCCGGGAAGAAAGAAGTCTATAAACAATTAATAAATCATAAAAAAGTCAGTAAAATATTAGTTGAAGACCTCAAAGTAAGTCACCCTGTTTATGGTGCAGGTTCCTACGGAATGGCTATTACCGCAGCTGTTGGCTTTTACTTTACCAAATCACCTTACGTTTTTTTCAGTCATAACGATATGATTGCCTTAAAAAAAGACTTTTTGCAAAATCTATTATCAAAATTAAATGAAAATGTTCGTATAGCATCTTTTACACAAAGGCATATAATCCCGTTTACCGGATGTATGCTAATTGACCGGAAAGTAATAGAAAATTCACAAACCGATTGGTTGCTCTATGATAAAAACCCCTATATTAAACAATCAACATTTCTTCAAAAAATATGCAAAATAAGGGAAAACGGAACTTCCGGATTAAAATGCGACTGGATAGATGCCGGCGAAGCATTTCTTTATGAAGAACTTTCAAAAAATAAGCAACTGTATGTTGCAGCATCGTTTGGCGGTACAAAAGGTATGTGGATAACTCCTTTTGAACTGCTGCAAATAAATAAAAAGGACATTACCAATATAGAAAATTTAATCATATACGGTAATCGAAATATTTCAAAAAAAGAATTTCAAAAAAAATACAAATTTGTACTTAAAGCCGGACGAAAATGGGAAAGTTTGCGCTGGTTTTTAAGCAGAAAAAAAAATTATTGGAGATATTCGCTGGACGAACAAGGTGATTTAGTATTTATTCATCACGGAAGAGGAACCCGCAGAAGTTTAAACCGCTGGATAGAGTTTACAAGAAAAGTAAACAGCCGATTATCCTAAGGTTTTATTTTATAAGGCATCGTTAAGACAATATAATTCAACAAATTAAAAACAAAGAATTTTGTATATACAAACCATTCTATATTTTTTGTAAAAAAATAAACAATTACAGAACTTAATAAAGTAATTACAGGAACGGTAATTCGTGTATGAATCAATTTTTTTTCATTTTTTTCTGCAAGAATTTTTTTTGATAAAATAGAACTAATCAAAAACAAAGGAATAATCCATACAAAAATTTTAAAATAGCCTGCAGAAGAAAGATATTTCTCGGTATAAAGCAGTTGCACTAAATTATCGGCAATAAAATAAAGTATTAAACTTAAAACCAGTCCCGCAATAAAAATAATGATTTTTTGAAAAAAACTGATTCTAATATTATGTTTTGCAAATTTTGGAAAAGTTATTGCCGTAACACTTTTTATAAAATTTTTAATGATATTGATTAAGCCCAATGCTATTGAATAAACTGCTAAAGCCTTTATATCCAAAATCCCAATCAATATTTTATCAAAATGACTGACCAGTGTGTTTAAAATACTTAATTTGGTAATAAACCCGTCATATTTTAAGGTATCATTTGCTGTTTTTTTGTTTTCAAGTTGCTTTTTATTTTTTAGATATAAAACGATATTAAAAAATGAACTCCCCAAAAGATAACTTATAACAACAGGAAGCAAATAATCAGGAAACAAAAAAATACTTAAAACAATTAAAAAAGTTTTCCCAACCGTCATTAATATACTTTGCTTTGCAAAAATCTCAAATTTTTCCTTAGCTTTTAATAAAGCCATCCATTTATCAAATGAAAACAATAAGGGAAAGCTTAAAGCAGAAAATATTAATGCATAAGCAATGGAGTGTTCATTTTTAAAAAAATAATAAATTGCAATTGCAAGAATAAACAAACTGCCAACAAACGAATATTTAACAGCTTGCTTAACACTAAGTTCAAAATCCCCGTCAAAACCTTTGGCAACACTTCTTATTAAAGCAGGATTTAAGCCCGGTATGGAAAAAAAAGAAAAAAATGCAACTACGGATAAAATGAACTGATATTCTCCGTAAACTTCTTGTGTAAAATACCTTGCAAACAGCACAGATGTAGCCAAACCGGCAAGCATACTCACCCCTTGATTCAGCACCATCCAAAACCCGTTCTCCACAAAATAAGGTAAATCAAAACCAAGCCGATCCCCTATATCTTTAGATACATTATATATTTTACGCCTGATTTTTTTCATCAACACAATTTTGCAGATTCGGTAAAAGTAACAATTTTTTTATTTCAAAATAATTATCATAAATTTGAGTTTCATTGAAAAAATCAGTTTAAGCATGAAGCGGAACAAAAGAACAAAAGTAATTAAGCAAGACAGTAGTACCTCCTCAAACATTAAAATAGAAAAAACGAACAAAAAAACAAATGTTTTCAATCTTGACAAATTTTTAAATATTTGGACACTCACAGGCTTAATTCTGCTTATTGGTTTTTTTGCATTTTCAAAATATCTGACCGGTGAATATTTGTTTTTTTTCAAAGATATTGGCAGCGATAGTATCAACCAAAATTATCCTGCCCTTGTTCATAAAATTAATTTACTGAAAGAAGGCTATTTTTCTAAATGGTCTTTTTACAAAGGCATGGGAGATGCGTATGTTACAGGTTTTCCGGTTGAACCTTATGGTGTTTTTCGAACAATAGCAGACTATATTGGCATCAAGCTTTCCGGTATTAATTATCTTATTTCAGGCAGATTTTTACGAATTTTTATTTTTTACTTTTTACTTACAGGAATCATAACATTTTTATACTTCAAAACACTTTCAATAAATAAACTTTCGGCAATATTGGCAGCTTTACTAATTTCCTTTTCAGGATATATGGTTGTGGGTGCCGGCTGGGGGTTTTCTTCGCATATTTTTAAAGCAATGTTTTTGCTTTTTGCTTTTGAGCAACTTTACTTGAAAAAACGTTGGTATTTTTTCCCTTTTGCAGTAATATTTTTAAGCAGTAATGTATTTGTATTATTTTTATATACCGTTTTTTTACTTTTATACAGTGTTTTTCGTTATTTTTCAGAAAAAGAAAATACAGTTTGGGATTATTTAAAACTTGCTGGGAAAATGGTTATTTTAGGTGCAGTTGCTTTGTTAATGAATTTTGCACAAGTTTTTAAATCATTTCAAAAAATGTTTTTTTCACCACGTGTTGCGGGCAATGCATCCTATTCAAACCTGT
>JAKIUH010000451.1 GCA_021647685.1 Bacteroidales bacterium | reverse complement strand
TTCAAATCTATTATCGGCATTAATTTTGATGCTATATCAAAAATGGAATTAAATGCGAGTTCTAGGCAAGGGTTATTAGAGGTGCTTATCCAATATTTTACCTTACATTTGCCTGGTTTTAGAAAGCCGAAATCGTTAGCGATTTTACAAACGATATTTAAATAGTTAGAATCTACAAAACCTCTTTATTTTAAAGGCTTGTGTAGTTCTAGAAAACCAATATAATTTATTTGTTTTGAAAAGAATTTTCATCCTTTTATTGTTTATGACCAGTTTGGCTTCGGCACAAAAAATCATTCTTTTAGATAAAAAAAACAACGAGCCTATTTCTAACGTTTCGGCACATACAAAAACAAACAGCAAACTATTACAATATTAGAACTTCTGATTTGTTATCTAAAAAAAGAACGCGCTCTCTGGCAAGACCTAGGCAAATGGCAATGTTTTTAGCAAAAGAGCTTACTGATAAAAGTTTGCCTGAAATTGGTGAAGCATTTGGTGGAAGAGACCATACTACTGTATTATACGCACATAAGAAAATCATACAGTTGTTTGATGAAATTCCTGAATTTTTAGAGGATAAGCAAAAGCTTATAAACTTACTAACTGCTTAAAACAAGCTGTTAGTAACTTGTTAGTAAAACGAGTTTTGTTTTTTTTATAAAAGTTATCCACAATTTACTAACAACTTTTTACAAACAGTTATATTGTTTATAATCAATACCTTAGGGTATATATACAGTCTTTTTACTTTAACTATTACTACTATTTTTATATATATATGATATTTAATATACAACGCGAAACCTTATTACACCCTCTTTCAGAAATTAATGGTGTTGTTGAAAAGAAACAAACACTGGCTATATTAGGTAACTTTTTTTTAAAAGCAAAAAATGGGGTTCTTTCTATTACTGCGAGTGATTCTGAAGTAGAAATGATAGCTTCATGTAATGCTGATATTATAGAAGAAGGAGAAATCACTGTTCCTGCACGTAAATTTTGTTCGTGATTGGCTCCATGCATAAATTTTTCAAGTTTTGTACCTTTCCTTATATAAAGTGCACCAACTCCTTTTGGGGCATAGAACTTATGCCCTGCAACAGACATTAAATCAAGCCCTAATTCTTGTACATCAGTTTTTACTTTACCGAAAGATTGGGCTGCATCACTATGAAAACGGATGCCGTATTTTTTTGCGATTTTACTGATTTCATCAATTGGCTGGATGGTGCCTATTTCGTTATTGGCATGCATGATGGTAATTAAAACCGTATCCTTCCGTATTGCTTTTTCAAGTTCAGGAATTGATATTCTTCCAAATTCATCAACAGGCAGGTAAGTAACTAAAAATCCATGGCTTTCCAAATGTTTACACACTTCTAATACAGCTGGATGCTCTATAGAAGAAGTAATAATGTGTTTGCCTTTATCTTTCAGATAAAAAGTGGAACCTTTAATTGCATAATTGTTTGATTCGGTACCACCGCTTGTAAAAATTATTTCATCGGGCAGGCAATTTAACAATGCTGCAAGTTGTTTTCGTGCATTTTCTACGGCTTTTTTTGTAATGTACCCAAAATTATGGGTGCTCGAAGGGTTTCCGAAATAATCGGTTAAATAAGGAAGCATTGCTTTTGCAACTTCCTTGTCAATTGGTGTAGTTGCATTATAATCAAGATATATTTTTTGCATAAGCATGTTTTTTAAAGCAAATATTCATGACTGCCTCGCAAAATACAGTCGTAGTTTTTTTGATTTGCAAAGCTGCAAAAAATTATAATGAACTTATGTGTAAAATAATTTTTTTTTGTGAAAAAGTAGTAAAATTATCTGCTGACTTGTATTTTGATACAAAAAAAATATTTTTACTTTTATTTTAAAATTAAGAGATAACTTTTACTTTTGTTTTATTATTAACTAATCTAAAATATGTAAAATGTCAGAAAATTATTTTAAGCAGTACCCTGACGAAAAGGGATATTTTGCCGAATATGGAGGTGCTTTTTTACCACCTGATTTGCTTAAAGAAATGGAAAAAATTACCGATGCGTATTATTCAATCAGTAAATCGCATAAATTTATTTCAGAATTGCGCAGTATTCGTAAACATTATCAAGGACGACCTACTCCCGTATATTTCAGTAATCGTTTATCGGAAAAATACGGAGGCAGAATATATTTGAAAAGAGAAGACCTGAATCATTCGGGTGCCCATAAGCTCAATCATTGTATGGGTGAGGCTTTATTGGCAAAATATCTGGGAAAGAAAAAACTAATTGCCGAAACCGGTGCAGGACAACACGGTGTGGCTTTGGCAACTGCTGCAGCTTATTTTGGTTTGGAATGTGAAATCCACATGGGTGAGGTAGATATTCAAAAAGAGCATCCTAATGTTGTGCGTATGGAAATTTTGGGTGCTAAGGTTGTTCCTGTAAGTCACGGTCTTAAAACCCTTAAAGAGGCGGTTGATTCTGCTTTTGAAGCTTATTTATCGGATACCGAAAATTCTTTGTATGCCATCGGCTCGGTGGTAGGTCCCCATCCTTTTCCTATGATGGTGCGTGATTTTCAAATGGTTGTAGGAATTGAGGCACGTGAACAATTTCATGAAATGACCGGCGAGTTGCCCGATAATGTTGTGGCTTGTGTAGGTGGTGGAAGTAATGCTATGGGAATATTTTCCGGCTTTATTAATGATAAAGAAACGCAACTTTGGGGTGTTGAGCCCGCAGGACGCGATATTAATAAAACAGGAGAACATGCAGCGACCATGACTTTAGGAAAGCCGGGGGTTATTCATGGTTTTAAATGTTATCTTTTGCAAGACGAAGAGGGTAATCCTGCACCTGTGTACTCTGTAGCCAGTGGCTTAGACTATCCGGGAGTAGGACCTGAGCACAGTATGCTTAAAGATATTGGACGTGTTAATTATCAGTATGTTACAGATAAAGAAACCATTGATGCTTTTTATGAATTAAGCCGTTTGGAAGGTATAATCCCTGCTTTGGAAAGTGCACATGCAGTGGCTTATGCGTTAAAATTAGCCAAAGAAAATCCTCGTCAATCCATTTTGGTAAATTTAAGCGGTAGAGGCGACAAGGATATTGATTTTGTGGTTGA
>JAKIUH010000035.1 GCA_021647685.1 Bacteroidales bacterium | reverse complement strand
TAGAAATTTCAGAATTTTGTTTTTTTAAAATATAAATTAAAAACTTGACAATAAAGTGCTTGACATGGCACTATCCCCCGAATTGGATACCTGACTCTTGATAATCGGTACGAATTACCTTAAATTCTGTTCGACGATTAATTTGATGGGCAATTTCTTTTTGTTCTTGTGTAGGCAATTTGTTAATAAAGTCTTCGTCTAAAACATCGCCTACATGCAAAAATGGATATTTTGCCGCAATTTTACGGGTAACTTTTTTAGGTTTGCTTTCACCGTATCCTTTGGCAATCAAGCGGTTGGGATTTATTCCTTTTTTAATCAAATAATCAACTACCGATTGAGCTCTTCGTTGCGACAAATCAAGATTGTCTTTTTCGGAACCACGAAAATCAGTATGTGCTGACAGTTCAATGGTTACGTTTGGGTTATCATTTAAAATTTCAACCAAACCATCAAGGGCAACCGTAGATTCGGGTCGCAAATCGGCTTTGTTTAAATCGTAAAAAATATTTTCAATTTCAATTACTTGATTTACATGCGACATAAAAATATCTACCACAATTTCTTGGCTTTTGCTTAGACCTTTGGTTGATTCTTTTGCTTTTCCTTTAAGGTATCTGTCTTTTTGAGTAGTGATAATATAATCGGTTTCGGGTTTTAGTTTAAATTTGAATTTTCCGTCCACGCCCGAGTTTGTTTCGCGCGATGTACCATCACTGCCTACTAATTTTACTTTTGCTTGCGGTATGGGGTTTTCTGTTGCATCATCTTTAACGGTTCCTTGCAGGGTAAATACCAAAGGCGGCATGTAGAATGAGTAAATGTCATCGTTGCCGCGTCCTCCGGGGCGGGTTGATGAAAAGTAGCCTCTGTCTTTTCCGCGTTCAAAAATAATGGCAAAATCATCAGCCGGCGAATTAATAGGCGATTTCATATTTTCAACCACTTGGCTGCCATCTTCTTTTTTTGCGAGTTTATAAATGTCTAAGCCGCCTAAACCGATATGACCGTTTGATGAAAAATAGAATTCTCCGTTATCACGTACATAGGGAAACATTTCATCGCCTGCAGTATTTATTTTTTTTCCGAGATTAACCGGTTTTCCCCAAGCTCCACCCTTTGAACTGCGTTCAGCTTTCCAAATATCTTTTCCTCCTTGTCCTTTTTCGGTTTCAGCAACAAAATATAAAGTTAATTCATCGTTTGAGATGGCTGGATGCCCAACAGAAATGCTGCTATCGGGGAAAAGCGGAACTAATTCGGGCGATGACCATAAACCTCCTGATAGGGTTGTATGATATATTTGGCACCCGACAGTTTCGCTTTTAATTACTTTACACGAAGTGTAATACATTTCGCTTCCATCGGAGTTTATACTGGTTGCTCCATCGTCAAATTCAGTATTTACCGGTCCTTTAATAGGGATAGGATGACTCCATTCTCCTTTTCGGTCTTTCATTGACATGAAAATATCTGAAAAGTTTTGACCTGAATTATTATTGAATTTATTTCCTGTACTTCCTTCTCGGGTACTGGTGAAATAAAGGCTTGAATTTCCATTAAAATATTCGGGGCGGTAATCGCTTTGTTTTGAGTTTAAGGCTTTTACATTTGTAACCACAAAACGTTCGGGATTATTCATCCACTCAAGAGCCAATTCGCAGGATTGTATTCCTCTTTTACCGCGTTTGTCTTTGGGAACTAATTCGCTAAATTCTTGATAATATTCTTTGGCTTCATCGTATTTTTCATTCATCCGCATTGCATCAGCAAGATAGAGTACCGCCATCGGGTCTTGGTATTTATAACGAACTGCTCTTTTATACCATTTTTCAGCTTTTCGTGGTATGTTCATTTTTCGGTAACATTCACCTAATTTAAAACCAAGTTCTGCTTTTAAAAGCTTTGTACTTGCTTTACTGTATATTTTTTGATATTGCTCTATGGCTTTAAAATACTCTCCGGCATCAAAAGATGCATCGGCTTTTCTCATTTTTTTTTCTTGTGCAAAAGATGTGGAGAAACTGATACTGATGATAAAAAAGAACAGTAATAATCCGGAAAATTTCATCGTTCAAGTTTTTTTAAAATTATAAAAACAAATATACGATTAATTTTTTCTATAAAAAAAGAAAGCCCGTTGCAAAACGGGCTTTCTTGACTTTAAATTGTAAAGAATTAATTAAATAACAGCTCTCTGTATTTTGGCAATGGCCACATTTCATCATCAATGATTAACTCTAATTTATCAATGCAATATCTTACATCATCTAAATAAGGTTTAACGTTTTCTTCGTAAAGTTTACCTTTTTCTACCATATCATCTACTTTATTAGCCACTTTACGCGCTTCAATCATTTCATTTACTTTTTGTTTGATTGAAGTAATGTGTTTTGATATTTGCTTGATGATTTCTAAACGCTCACCGGCTACGTGATTAAATTCCTGTTCGCCAAATAAATCTTTTAAGCCTTTTACGTTTTCAATAAGACTGGTTTGATACTTTATGGCTGTGGGTATAATATGATTAATTGCTAAATCGCCAAGTACACGTGATTCGATTTGTATTTTTTTTGTGTAATTTTCGATACGTACTTCAAAACGGGCTTCTAACTCACGTTTGCTTAACACTTCATTTTCTTCAAAAAGTTGAATGGTTTTATCCGAAATATAAGCTTTGTATGCTTCAATGGCACTTTTAATGTTTGTTAATCCGCGTTTTTCAGCTTCTTTTTCCCATTCTTTGCTGTAACCGTTTCCTTCAAAGCGTACTTTTTTTGAATATTTTATATATTCACGAAGTACTTGGAAAATGGCTTCGTCTTTTTTAAGTCCTTTATTCTCAATAAGCTCATCAACTTCTTTTTTAAATTCTTTCAATTGGTTTGCCATTGCGGTATTCAAAACAATCATTGGCGAAGCACAGTTTTCATCAGAACCCACTGCACGAAACTCAAAGCGATTTCCTGTAAAGGCAAAGGGTGATGTTCTGTTTCTATCGGTATTATCCAATAGTATTTCGGGTATTTTTCCAATGTTGAGTTTTAATTCTGTTTTTTCATCGGGGGTCATTTTTCCTTTTGGAACTGATTTTTCCAAATCATCTAACATTTCGGTGAGTTTTTTGCCGATGAAAACAGAGATTATTGATGGTGGAGCTTCGTTGGCGCCAAGTCTGTGTTGATTACCTGCCGACATGATGCTGGCACGCAAAGCATCTGAATGGTCGTAAACTGCTTTAATGGTATTTATCAAGAATGTAAGAAACTGTAAATTTCCTTTTGGATTTTTTCCTGGAGCTAATAAGTTTACACCTGTATCGGTTGCCATCGACCAGTTGTTGTGCTTTCCTGAGCCATTAATTCCCGCAAAAGGTTTTTCGTGTAATAATGCAGTGAAATAATGTCTTTTGGCAATTTTCTTGATTAAATCCATTAGCAATTGATTATGATCTACTGCCAAGTTTGTTTCTTCAAAAATGGGTGCACATTCAAATTGGTTTGGAGCCACCTCATTATGACGTGTTTTTAAAGGAATACCCAATTTATGAGCCTCGATTTCCAAATCTTTCATAAATGCAGCTACACGTTCCTTAATAGAACCAAAATAATGGTCGTCTAACTGCTGATCTTTTGCAGAGGTATGTCCCATTAATGTACGATTGGTAAGGCTTAAATCGGGGCGTGCTTGGAACAGGGCAGTATCTACCAAAAAGTATTCTTGTTCCCAACCTAAAGTTGAAATTACTTTGGTAACATTTTTATCAAAATATTGGCATACTTCAACTGCTGCTTTGTCCAGTTCGTTTAATGCACGTAAAAGCGGAGCTTTATAATCCAAGGCTTCGCCGGTATAAGATACAAATATAGTAGGTACACAAAGGGTATTTCCTACAACAAATGCCGGTGAAGATGGATCCCATGCTGTATATCCGCGTGCTTCAAAAGTATTACGGATTCCGCCACTTGGAAAACTGGATGCATCGGGCTCTTGTTGTGCCAGCAATTTTCCATCGAAACTTTAAAAAGGACGACCTTCCAAGTCGAGTTCAAAAAATGCATCGTGTTTTTCGGCGGTGGCATCGGTTAATGGATGAAACCAGTGGGTGTAATGTGTTGCTCCACGACTAATTGCCCATTCTTTCATGCTCACAGCCACTTGGTCGGCTACTGTACGGTCAATCCCCGTTCCTTCTTTCATTGCTTTCTCAACACTTTTGAATGCCTCTTTTGAAAGATATTTTTTCATTTTAGACATATCAAACACATTGATTCCAAAATAATCGGATGCTTTTAATGAAGGATACTCCACTTTTTGCGCTTGACGTGAAAATAATTCTTGTAGTGCTTTAAATCTAATTGTTGCCATAATAAATCATTAAATTAATACCTGAGGGCACAAAAATAATGATTTTTTTTAAACAGGCAATAAATTTCAAGGGGTATTTTAGTAAAATTTTATATTTTTAATATTAGTACCCCTAAAAAAGTAGTATATATATGTAAATTTTCTAAAAGCCAAGAAAATTTATATACTTATCCTTATCTTTCCCATATGCTTCGTATTTTTTTCCGTGAAGCTTATAGGTAGCATGTTCTCCGGCGATATTTGAAAATAAAACTGTACATTCTTTGCCTCCTTCTTCCATAATTACTTTTACCAGATTAAGGTTTAAGTCTTCAGCCGCAAGGTTGGAGTGACAAATAGGACAATAAAACCCGACTTTCTGACCTTTTTTGTATTGAACCAAATCGTGTTTTTTCACTTCATAATTACCCAGTTCGTTACTAAACATCAATAAGCCTTTTTGTTGGTCATCTACTTTTGCCGATAACACAATTTTACTTCCAATATTCAGGTAGCTTTTGCATTTCGGACATTTATAATTGATTTCCATGATTTATATGTTTTTATGTGATTTTGAACCATGTAAGTTAATCAATTTCTATGAAAATCGGAAATTATTGATGACGAAAACCAAATCTGATTTTTTATAAATAAGCTGCATAGTTTATAAAATGCGACTGAAATACAGATTTAATAAATACATAATCAGTTTTTATTTATTTCCCGTAATTTTCTTTATTCCGGCATCAGATTACCCAGTAATTTTGAATTTTTTGCATACCTGATTTATGTAGATTAAGCTTAATGATTTACTATTCAAATTTACCTATCATCATTTATTTATTGTATTTTTGCCCATATTATGAACACAATGAATATAAAAAGCTACATACAAGACATTTTCAGTATTAGTAATCAAAACCAATTTGAAGCACTGTGTTTCAAAGCATTTGACTTTCAATATAAGAATAATCCGGTTTACCGGAAATATGTTAATTTATGTAAAAAAAATCAAAACAAGATTGATGAAATAATGGATATTCCATTTTTGCCCATTGAGTTTTTTAAAAATCATCGGATTATTACCGGAAAAAGTCAAGAGCAAATTACTTTTTTAAGCAGTGGTACCACTGGCAGTGTACAAAGTAAGCACTATGTGGCTGATTTGGATATTTATCGCAGCAGTTTTTTAAAGGGCTTTCAGCTTTTTTACGGTAACATTCAAGAATTTGTAATCCTGGCACTTTTGCCCAATTATTTAGAGCGTAGCGGTTCTTCCTTAGTATTTATGGTCGAAGAACTTATTCGCCAAACAAATAGCCCGCACAGTGGGTTTTATTTATACAATCATACGGATTTATTGGAAAAAATAGATTTTCTGCAATCATCTTCTAAAAAAGTTTTATTAATAGGTGTAAGTTATGCATTACTGGATTTGCCGGTGGTTAAACGCGAAGTGTTTAAAGGTGTTTGGATTATGGAAACAGGTGGTATGAAAGGCAAACGCAAAGAAATGACCAAAAAAGAGTTACACACTGCCTTATGTGAAAAATTTGGTGTCGGGGAAATTCATTCGGAATACGGAATGACTGAATTACTTTCGCAAGCCTATTCAAAAGGAAAGGGTATTTTTCAAACACCTCCGTGGATGAAAATATTAATTCGCGATACTTACGACCCATATTCTTATCATCCGGCAGGCAAATCGGGAGGCATCAACGTAATTGATTTGGCAAATATTTATTCTTGTCCTTTTATTGAGACCAAAGATATTGGCAAACTGTATCATAATAATACATTTGAAGTATTGGGCAGATTTGACAACAGCGATATCAGAGGTTGCAACTTGTTGGTAAATTAATACCGGCAAAGATTACACAAATGAAAGCTTTGCCGGTAAATTATTACCTGAACGCTATTTAATTCCCAACTTCTTTTTCAATTCTTTCGGAACTGCATCTTTATGAACCAAAATGGCAAGTGTTTTTAATTGAACAAACCATTTTGACATATAAAGATAGCCTCCGTATTTATTACTATTTTCGCCCCATGAATTTTTGGTCAAATAAAAAACACTACCGTTTTTATCTTTTGCTAATCCGGTTAAATGCATTAAATGGTCATCAGTAGTAGTTTGATTATCAAAAGTTTTCTGACGCATACGCTCAATTCCGTTAATGATAATTCCATCAGAATCATCTAAGGACAAAACAGCCGTTCCATTTTGATGACTAAAATCGTCCTCACTCACATCACCGTCCCAATCAACCGAATAGCCGTTATTTAAAGCATAATCAATAATACCCATTAACTCACCTACCGGCACATTGTAGTACAAATCATGCGACCAATTATCCGGCAATTCTAAATCTACCTTTTTATAATACGGATACGTTTTATAGGATGTAAACTCAACATAATCATCAGGATTAAAACCCACGACCTCACGTGCAAACTGCTGTGGTGTATAAGTTTTTCCTTTATACTTAAAAGTTTCGGGCTTTTTACCCAAATAGTTGTCCAAAATAGCATTAAACGAAGGCAACCACTCATTTGTTATCGGTCGCATTTTGCTTTTCAACAAGCCTTGCAGCATACCGTTTAAAACGGCAAACATTTCTTCATGATTATGCGTTTTTGTTCCATAATTCAAACCCGGATACACTTCTTCGGGCACCAAGCCAAATTCACGTACCGAATTTAAAACATCGTGCGCTTGTCCGCCTTCCGAAAAATTAGCTTTTCCATGATACCTTATATATTTTACAGCCTTAGCCGCATAAGCATTATGAACGGTGTACATTTCCGACAAATCAAACAAGCCTTTTCCTTGGCGCAAAGCTTCGCTTTCAATAAACGAGGTAGTGGCAAAACTCCAGCAAGTTCCTGTTCGTCCTTGACTTTTCACAGGGCTTGCCTTCACTTGTTTGGTAATGGTAAAATCAGGATGATATTGTGCTGTACTTCTTCCTGCAAAAGCTAAAAATAGCCCAACTATTAATAAAAAACGAGTATATTTCATAATTCTTTATTTTTTTAAGTGCTATACAAATGTACAAATTAATTGCAGATAATAAAAAGATTTAAAATTTATTACTTTGGGCGGCAACGGGCTTTCCGCTTGTAGTCCCGATGCTAAAAAACAACAAAGCAATTTTTGCAAAAGGAGCTTCGCCTGTCGCTCTTTTGCAAAAAGTTTTGTATGTTTTTCAGCACCGGAAGCTACCGCTGCAATCCCTGCCGCAAACACGCTTAAGCTGAAATACAAAATAGCAGATACTATACCCGCTGTTTATATTAGTCGAATAGCACTTTGTTGTATATCTGTAATCACAGGTCAGGAGACCTGTGGTACGTAGCTCAGCATGAGAATGCTGAGAATTTCTGTATATACAATATGAATAATTAAACCTAAATTGAGCAATTGGGAACAAAGAAAATGTCTAAGGCTTGGTACTAAAAGATTTCTATAAATTTGGAAGTCACTTTGTTAGTATCTGAGAAATTTTAGAAACCCTTTGAATACTAAATGATTAGTTATTTTCAAAGTTTACAATCGCTCAATTTAGGTTAAATAATCACAGGTCAGGATACCTGTGGTACGTAAAACTTTTGAACGTCCAACGGACTTCAAAACGTTTATAAATTTAAGGCTAAATATAAACAGGGAACATTTATGCAATACACAGAATAATTTTTAACTTTGACAATCACTAAAAAGAACATAAGATTAATGAAACTACTAATTGCCCCCGATAGTTTTAAAGGAACGCTAAGTGCTGTTGAAATATGCAATTTATTTCTGAAAGAAATAAAAGGCTTAGATATAGCAGCTATTCCTTTATCCGATGGAGGCGAAGGTGCTTTACAGTCAATAATACACACAAGCAATTTTGAACGTATTGAACTGCAAGTGTTCAATCCCTTATTTCAAGAGATTTCGGCATATTACCTGTTTGATAAAAAACAAAAAACTGCTTATGTTGAATTAGCGGTAGCATCCGGCATTGCATTGTTGAAACAAACCGATATAATGAATGCAAGTACCTGTGGTACAGGACAGTTAGTTGTTAATGCATTGGAGAAAGGAGCTGAAAAAGTGGTACTTTTTGTTGGTGGCAGTTCAAGCAATGATGCCGGTTTGGGAATTGCAGCCGCATTAGGCATTCGCTTTTACGACGGTAGGGGAGAAACCGTACGCCCAACGGCTAAAAATTTAACACGAATCTTAAAAATTGACCGTTCACATTCTCTATTGTCAAAATATAATGCAAAATTATTGATTGCTGTTGATGTAAACAACCCTTTTTACGGAAAAACAGGAGCAGCATATGTATATGCAGCCCAAAAAGGAGCTTCCAATGCACAAATTTTATTTTTAGATGAAGCATTAAAACACATTGCCAATATTTTTTACTGGAAATACGGTATTGATGTGCAAAAAATTAAAGGCAGTGGTGCTGCCGGTGGTGTTGCAGGCGGTTTAACTGCCCTTTTTAATGCTGAAATTATTGATGCAAGTAATTTGATTTTTTCTTTGCTTAAATTAGATGAATACATCAAAAATGCAGATATTATTATTTCAGGTGAAGGAAAAATTGATAAGCAGAGTTTAAACGGAAAACTTCTTGTAAAGCTTGCCGGATTAGTAAAAAAATACGAAAAAAAACTTTGGGTAATTTGTGGATACTTTGATGGAAACAATCAACTAAAACAAGCATTAAACATTGATAAAATATTTGCTTTGGCAAAAAATACAGATGAACTTCCCGAAGCAATTTCAGCACCTAAAGAACGATTAAAAAAAGTGATTAATGAATTATTAATTGAATTTTTAGAACTTTAACTTTTTACGATTTGTTGTAAGAAAATTTATTCAAAATCAGAAAAAAAGCAAATAATAAAAGATTTTGCAGCACATGTATCTTCGGGCAAAGCAAAAACTTTTAAAGAATACGGCATGGAGTTTATCATTGGGAAACGCGAAGGTGCTTATATTTGGGATATTACCGGTGAAAAAAAACTCATCAACTGCCATTCAAACGGTGGAGTTTTTAATCTGGGGCATAAAAATCCGCAAATTATTGAAGCCTTGAGCAAATCAATGAAGGATTTAGATATTGGAAATCACCACTTTATAAGCTTACAACGGGCGGAGTTGGCAAAAAAATTGGCTGATTTAATGCCCGGTGATTTAAACCATACGGTTTTTGGGGTCAGTGGCGGCGAAGCCATTGATTTGGCAATAAAATTGGCACGTGCCGTAACCCAACGAAATGATATAATTAGTGCAGCAGGCGGCTATCACGGACACACCGGTTTTGCTTTGGCAACAGGCGATGCAGAATACCGGAAACCTTTTGGCAAATTAGCACCCGGCTTTTCGCAAGTACCTTTTGGCGATATCGAAACACTAAAAATGAAAATTTATCCCAATACGGCAGCCGTTATTTTAGAAACCATACCTGCAACCTTAGGAATTGTAATCCCTGAAAAGGAATATTTACAAGAAGTTAGGCGCATTTGCGATGAAAACGGCAGTCTGTTAATATTAGACGAAGTACAAAGCGGGTTAGGACGTACCGGAAAACTTTGGGCTTTTGAACACTATGATATAATTCCTGATATTGTGGTAATCGGAAAAGGACTCTCTGGAGGCATTTATCCCATGTCGGCAACCGTGTTCAGAACTCCTTATGAAGAATTTTTTAAACAAAACCCTTTTATTCATGTAAGTACTTTTGGTGGAGCAGAAGTCGGTGTTCCTGTGGCATTAAAAGTATTGGAAATATCATCTCAAAAGGAATTTTTGGAACATGTAAACTATATTGGAGAACGTTTAGCAGTTGGTTTTTCGGCTTTGCAAAAAAAATATCCTAAATACTTAAGCGGACACAATCGTTTGGGAATGATGATTGGTTTGCATTTTACCGACGAAAAATACTCACTATTATTTACAAAAGCTGCTTACGAAAGTGGTATGTGGGCTCTTTATGCCAATAATGACAAGCATAATGTTCAAATGCTTCCGCCACTTATTATTACCGATGAACAAGCCGATGAAATTATTGAAAAAACAGACAAAGCACTTTCTAAATTGAAATTGTACAATTTTGCATACAGTGTTAAAGAAATTTTTAGTAAATTGCCTTTTTAAAGAAATTTTTCATCTTAACTATGGATTTTGAATGGGATGACAAAAAAAATAAAATAAACAAAGAAAAGCATGGAATTGCCTTTGAAGATGTGATAATTGCCTTTGAAGAAGAAGATATGCTGGTGAAAGAAGATACGAGAAAAGATTATGGAGAAAAACGATATATTGGAATTGGTAAAATATCTGATAGAGTGATTGTTGTTGTCTATACAATACGAAGTTCTGTTATCCGTTTAATATCAGCAAGAAAAGCCAGTAAAAAAGAAAAAATAATTTATTATGAAAGAAAAAATTGACTACTCGGATATTCCCGAAACAGATGAAGATTTTTGGGAAGATGCCAAATTGATGAAATCTGTAAAAACCAGGCTGTCAAAAGAAAACTATGAATTTCTTTTAGCTTTAAAAAAACCTTTTGAGCAAGCTATAAATGAAATTATTGATGTACACAGAGAATTATATGAACTTGCCAAAACAGAATTACAAAAAAATGAAAAAAAAACAGCTTGATTTTTATGAACAAAAAACTTTTGCAAGAATTTGAAGACCACTTAAATCCGGCAAAAGCCGAGAATAAAAAATTTGATTTTAGAATTTTAGGATACGGTGAAATCAGTACGGTTTTTGACATTAAAGGCGAAGCCTTTTCCGGTTGGGCTTTTAAGCGTTTGCCTTTGTTTAAAACTTTGGAGCAAGCCGAAAATTATATTGATTTTTATAAAAAATACAATCAGAAACTTGAAGAAACCGGTTTAAATTTGCCAAAATACGAGGGCATAGCCGTAAAAGGACACAAAGGTATTTATGTGGCATATCTGATGCAAGAACGCCTAAATGCAAATGCCGTTGCCCATAAACTTTTGCATAAATTGCCCGATGATGAATTACTAATTTTACTGGAATTGGTACTTAAAGAAGTTTTGAAAGTTTGGACTTTTAATTCCGAAAACAAAAAACTGATTTTAGGTTTGGATGCGCAAATATCTAATTGGGCGGTAAAAGAGTTTAATGAGAATAATCCGGCAATATATAAACACAGCGAATTGTATTTTATTGATACAAGTACTCCTTTAATGCAAGAGAATGGTGTCGAACAATTAGATGCAGAATTACTGTTAAAAAGTGCACCGGCTTTTATTCGTCCGGTTTTGCGTATGTTTTTTTTAGATGACGTGCTTACCCGATATTACAGTTTTAGGGATATTTGTATCGATATTTTGGCTAATTTTATCAAAGAGCAGCGTAAGGATTTAATTGAGCCGGCATTGCCTGTAGTCAATGAATTTTACGAAAAACATCATCAAATTATCGGGGAAAAACCATTACAAGCAAAAGAAGTTTTTGATTACTACAAGGAGGATAAACTAATTTGGAGTATCTTTTTATCAGCCCGGCGTTTTGACCGTTTTATTCAAACAAAAATATTTGGCAAACACTACGAATTTATTTTACCGGGTAAAATAAAGCGATAAATTTTCTAAGTTCCTTAATGTCAATAATTTTTAAAATAAATATCCATAAAAACGACACTGCGGTATTTACTAAAAACAGAATAAACCTGTAGCCGGTAATTTCATACATTAGTTTTGTTTGTAAAATAATTATTAATAAAAACAGTAAAAATTTAAAAACTTCGTTTTTAAAAATTGTAAAATGAAAAATCTTATAAACGAAATAAAATTGTAGGCTTGCCATTAAAATTTGTGTTGCCATACTGCTGTATGCAGCCCCAATATATTGATACTTCGGAATAAAAATATAGTTCAACAAAATATTTAAGCCTACACCTATTGCCGATATTCTATTTAAATGCTTTAAATTTCCATTGGCAGTAAGTAAAGTTCCATAGATGTATATTGCTGCAATTCCACCAAAACCAGGCATTAGAATCGTTAAAATTTTTGCCGAATTTTCTGCATGCTCTTTATATAAAACCTGCATAATATCTTGACTGTAAAATAGCACCGAAACAATTAAAATAAGTACCGGCGCTAAAAGAATTAAAGCCGATTTTTTCAGCATATTCTCCAAATCCGATTGGTCTTTTATCATTTTTGAAAAAATTGGTAACAATAGAGTGGCAAACAGATATGCAAATACATTTAAAGCATCAACAATACGGAATGCCTGTGCATAAATTCCCGAATAATAATTTCCGTTGGGCAGCATTCGTTCAAGCATTACAAAATCAATACGGGTATAAACCGTCATCAATAAAATAAGCAATGCAAAAGGAAGGCTTTGTTTCATTATGGCCATCAAAAAACGGTAATCATAATTAATTCTTAATCGCCCGCTTTTTTTTAAAACAATTATGAATGCAACGGCAGCACTAATTGTATAAGCCATAGTTTGTGAATAAGCCAACCATTTTATATTAAAATCCAAAGGATGTTTTAGGATTAAAAACCCGCAAAAAATAATCATCAACAGTTTATCGCTAACCGATAAAATACTATTGGCTTTGAAAAGATGTAAAGCCGCTAAATTAGAACGCAGGTACAGGAAAAAAGAAGCCAATATTTGATTAACAATTAAAATACCTAAAAACTTTATTTGGGCATCGGAATATCCTATTAAATAAGCAAATAGAATACTGACAAGCGCATAAAGAAGTGATAAAATTACTTTTAAACTGATAAGTTTTGAAAGGTGTTTATTGAGTAACTGACGGTTTTGTGCAATATTTTTTGTATTGTAATTATTTAAGCCAAAATCTGTTAAAATATTGAAAATAAGTGAAAAATTAAATAAACTAATATAAAATCCGTATTGTTCGGCACCTACAATATTCTGAATACTGCGGTCGATGCCAAATATCCAAAACGGTTTTATCAACAGGTTCAAAAACAGTAAAAAAATCAGGTTTTCGGTAAATTTTTTAAGCAAGATTTTGATTTTAAGATAATTTGGCGTAAAAATACGTATTTTTGTGTGCTTTACAATTTTACTCAGTCAATTTTTAAATCGATGAATATTGCCGTAAATACTCGTTTGTTAATTAAAGATAAATTAGACGGAATAGGATGGTTTACCTTTGAAAGTTTAAAACGTATCACAAAAAAACATCCCGAACACCGTTTCTTTTTTATTTTTGACCGTCCTTTTGCCGATGAATTTATTTTCTCGGATAATATTGAACCTTTGGTAGTTAGTCCGCCTGCTCGTCATCCTTTTTTATGGTATTATTGGTTTGAGTTTCAGTTACCTAAAATATTTAAAAAAATTGATGCAAATATATTCCTATCGCCCGATGGATATTTATCATTGAGTGCAAATATTAAATCATTACCGGTTATTCACGATATTAATTTTGCGCATAATCCCGAAGATTTACCCTTTCTTACACGTAAATATTACAACCGTTTTTTCCCGAAGTTTGCTCAAAAAGCCGTACGAATTGCCACTGTATCGGAATATTCAAAATATGACATTTCCAAAACCTACGGTATTGATAAAAATTTGATTGATGTAGTGTATAATGGTGCTAATTCCATATATCAACCTTTGGATAAAATAGAACGAAAACAAATTAAGCAAATTTATACGCAAGATACTGAATATTTTATTTTTATCGGTTCCATTCATCCGCGAAAAAATGTTGTCCGTATGCTTTGGGCTTTTGATGAGTTTCGGAAAGATTATGCCAAACCCTACAAATTGTTGATTATCGGAAATTATTTTTTCAAAAACTCGGAACTCAAATCAGTACATCAAAAAATGCGTTATCGTAATGATGTTTTATTTATGGGGCATCAAACACCCGAAAAAATCCACAGACTTTTAGGCGCTGCACGTGCACTTATATTAGTATCAAAATTTGAAGGTTTTGGCATTCCTGTTTTGGAAGCAATGAATTGTAATGTGCCGGCGATTGTTTCAGATATAACTTCTTTACCCGAAGTGGGGGGCGATGCTGTTTTATATGCTGACCCTTTTTCGGTAAATGCCATAAGTAAAGCAATGTTGCAAATGGCAGATGATGAAATCTTACGAAAAAAACTTATCGAAAATGCAAAATTGCAAAGACAAAAATTTTCGTGGGATAAAACTGCCGATAAACTTTGGAACAGTTTGATGAAAATAGGATAAATATTTGGCTAATTCTGAAATTATCCGCTTTTAAAAATCACTAAATTCTCTCAATTCATCACCAAATTTTCCCATAGTGGTTATTACAATACTGCTTTCTGCCCGCATTAGTTCACCGTTTTCTACTTTTTTAAAACCTCGTGTATTGGCTAATATTACCGGCAAATCATCTAAAATAAATTCGTAACCGTATTGTTTGCGTGTATTTAAAGGTTCAAATTTCTCGGTCTGAGCATTTACCAATAATAATTCGGCACCAAAAGGCTCTGCACATACAAATTCTTCGGGCAATTCGTACACTTTGTTTACTTTATCAATACCGATATAGTAATTATCCAATAATAAAACTTTTGCTCCATCTGCCAAATAATAAACAAAACGGATATAGCAAGGTTTATTTACACGTAAAAACAGTCTTAAAGTATCACCTTCGGTAAAAAGCAAATCATCAGCACCTTTATTGGTCCATACTTCAAGACTTAAATCACCGCCAATTATTTCATTTTCTAAAAAATTCTTACGTTTGGTATTGACTTCTATAAAATTTGCCGGTAAATACTCTAATTTATTTTTTTCGCAAAATGCTTTTGATAATTTGCTTTCAACACTGGCAATGGCTTTTCCGGTTTTAAAATCACGCAAAACAACAATAATTTTCAGATAGTCATTATCTTCCCAATAGGTTCCGGTAATAATATAATCAAGCAAAGATTGTTTTTTATATTGGTTGGCATACTGTAAATTATGAATTTCCAAACCGGTTTCTGATACCAGTTTTTGTTCAATTTCTTGATGCAAGCGCTTGGCAAAGGGACTGCCCATCCGAGTATCTTCATAGGTAAAACTGCTCAATTTTACTTTTCCTTTTAAATCTTTCACTTGCATATTTAATCCATTGGCAATAAAAAATGCCACATCCGAAATAGAATTTTTTGCAATACTGTTCAGTTGATTAATTCCATGGTCAATTTCGGTTTTTAACTGTAAGGTTTTTTCTTTTTTCAATGAAACTTCGTCGCGCTTTCCCATTGCTGCTAAAATTGCTTGTGCTTCTTCAAGTTCGCGCAATATGGGTAAACACTCAAAATAGGCTTGCAGTGCTTTTTGTTGTAAATCGGCTTTAAGCATGTCATCGGCAAATTGTTTTTTTAGTTCCAAATCTTTTAATGCCGAATTTACTTTTTGCTTGTAATGAGCTATTAAATCCGCCCTTTTTACATAACAAAAGGCATAGGCAATTTTTTTCTTTTTATCGTAATAATGTTGGGTTGTTAAACCGGCTACATCAAGATTTGAAAACGATACGCTGGACTGCTTGATGTATTCGTAAGTTTCTTGATTTAAACCGGTGTTTATATTATTTACTCCACTTACCGTAATGCTTTTTATGGATACTTTTACCGCTTCGGTTAATTCTTTACGTGCATTTTCTTCACAGCGCGCGATCAGTTCGTTTTCATCATCGCCATAATAATTGTTTTCTGAGCTAAATCCTGTTAAATAAATGCTTTCAGGATATTTAAGTGTTCTTTTCTCATATTTTAGCCAAGCCGGAGATTGTGCGTTGATAATATTTGCAGGTATTAAAAGCACAAGCAGAAAATAAAAGTAGTGTTTTTTCATTTTGATATTGATTTTGTACAAAAACTTTATGGTAAAGTTATTAAAAAAAACGTCACAGAATGTACTTTCATTCATTTGTTCATCAAAAGATAAAAGCAATTAATCAATTTATCTTTATATCCGCAAGGTGACTTTGTTCTGAAAAGATAATTTGCCGTAAAATATTGTTTGCGGGTTTAGGGATGAATATAGCCCCCCCAAGAGTATTCTTAAACAATAAACTTTTTTCTTATTTCTTCATCCGGTATTTCACAATTTGTGTTTTTAATTATTTTTTTACGATGTTTGGCAATAAAATCATAAATATAGTCGGAAAGCATTGCAGGGAATAAATACATAATAAGTCCGGCAATTTTATAGTTTGGAAGTTTTAGTAGAATCCTTCTTAATGCTAAGCTTTTAATGTATAATTTATTATCTTCCAACAATATAATTGTAGAGTCCTCTAAACCTAAGATTTGATGTTTTGATAATAAATCATTCCCAAAAACAGATAAATTTGAGACAAACTTAAAATAATTTTTTTTATCATTTTTTGCCACAAACATTACCGATTTATTGCAAAAGCCACATGTTCCATCATAGATAACATAATTCATATAAGTGTTTTGTTTCTTTAAAATACAAAAGTACAGAAAGCTGTTTTTATTATTATTTTATTATTTAGAGAAAATTTTTATTTTTGAACCCAACAGCTTGTTTAAACTGTGAGAACTTTTTAATGTATTTTTTTGACAAAATTTGTTTATATTCCCTAATAATTTGCCTGATGAAAAAGCTTACTGTTATTTTTGCTTTGTTAATTATTTTTAAAACACTGTCTGCACAAAAAAACGATATAGACAGCTTAAATAATATTTTGGATACTACACAAAGTGATTCCGTAAAACTTATAAATTATCTTCGATTATATGAAAAATTGAAATTTCAACACCCTGATTCAGTACGTACTATTTATGAAGAAGCTATTAATTTTGCTCATAAGCAACAGCATAAAATGACTATTGCCGGATTGTATAATAATCGGGCAATAAGTTTTGGAGTTTACGGAATAAACGATAGTTGTATTAATTATCTTCTTAAAGCTGTTGATATTTACAAAAATATTGATACTACTTTACTTCAAATAAGCTATGCTTACAATAATTTAGCTTCAGTTTATCGTAATATGGGTTACTATAATTTGGCAGTGAAATATATGACAATGGCATTACAAAAAGCCGAACAAATGAACGATACTGCCAAAATAGCTTCACGACTTAATAATTTGGCTGCAACCTACCACGACATGAACGATTTTGAAAATGCTCTGAAATATGCCCGCAGGGCAAGAGCAATTTTTACATATCTGCCGGTGAGTTACAACAAAGTTAACAATCTTATTGCCATAGGAAGTATTTACAGTGAAACAGGACTTTTAGACTCTGCTCTATATTATAATAAACTTGCAGAAAAAATTGCCCAAAAAATTAATTACGTGTATGCTCTGCCGGATATCTACAATAATTTAGGCTATATTCATGAAAAAAAACAAGAATTTACCCGAGCTGATAAAAATTTTCTTCAATCATTAAATTATTGCGACAGCATAAAAAATTTAGAATATAAATTTTACCCTTATTGGCATTTAGCGGAAGTAGCACGTTTACAAAATAGATTTGTCCAAGCAAAAGTTTACTTAGATAAGATTTTGGATTTTGCAGATAATACAAACAATTTGGAGTATAAAAATAAGGCATATAAAGAAGCCTATTTATTTTACAAAGCTAAAAACAAATACAAAAGTGCACTGAAGTACAGTGAACTGTACAGACAATGGGCGGACAGTGTAATGAATAATAAAAAACAGAAGCAAATAGCTGAGATGAACATTATTTACGAAACCGCCAAAAAAGAACAAAAAATAAAGTTGCAAGAAAAACAAAACCAAATACAAAAAGCCGAAATTGAACGTCAACGAATGATCATTTGGCTAATTGTTATGGTTTCGGTAATATTATTAATTGCTGTGTTGGCTTTTATTGTTTACCGCACGCAAAAGCAAAAGCAAGAAATATTAAAACTGAAAATTGAAGCACAAGAAAATATTAAAAAAGAAATTGCCGGCGAATTGCACAGTGGTGTAGGCAGTAAACTTACGGCTACTATTTTGCAACTGGAAAACAAATTGGGCAGTACACCCGAAATTGAAAATATCAAAGCCATTTATCGAAGTATTCGCACCGCATCGCATCTATTGGCACTGCCTGATTTTGTGCTCTCTACCATCGAAGATGAAATCAACAATATGGTTACTAACTTTAAAACCGATACGCTTGAAATAGAAACCGGTATTTATTCAAAAAACGGCTGGAAAGATGTTTCGCCTTTTATTCAACAGAATATTTACCGTATTGTGCAAGAGTTATTTACCAATTCGTTTAAACATTCCGGTGCAACAAATATTTCAATGCAGTTGATTCGTCATAAAGAGTATATTAACCTAACCTACGAAGATAACGGTAAAG
>JAKIUH010000034.1 GCA_021647685.1 Bacteroidales bacterium | reverse complement strand
TAATTATCATATCAAATACACCGTAATTCATCCGGGCGAATTTGAAAAAACAGATTTTACGAAAAATTTTGATGTGGTAATTTTTCCCGACAACAACAAAAATCTTTTAAAAACAGGCAAATATAAATCAAAGAACGGAACTTACTCCATACCCTCTTACCCCAAAGAGTTTACCAAAGGCATTGGCGATAAAGGAATGGATAATTTAATGAAGTTTTTTAATTCAGGAGGAGTTATCATCGCTTGGGGACGTGCAACAGGATTGTTTGCAGGTAATTTATCAGTACCCGTAAACGATAAAGAAAAAGAGGATTTTATTCTTCCTTTTAATGATATTTCGGAAAGTATGCAAAAACAAGGACTGTATTGTCCGGGCTCTTTGGTACAAATCCACTTAAAAAAAGATTTTGACATAACTCTGGGAATGCCGGAAGATGTTGGTGTTTTTTATCGTGGAATACCGGTATTTACCACATCAATACCTAACTTTGATATGGACAGAAGAGTTATTGCTAAATTTGCAAAAGAGGATATTCTTATGAGTGGTTATGCTAAAAATATCGAACTAATAGCCAATAAGAGTGCTATTGTCTGGTTAAAGAAAAATAAAGGACAAATGGTATTGTTTAGCTTTAATCCGCAGTTTAGAGCATCAACACCGATTGCATATAAATTATTATTCAATAGTATTTTATTAAAAAATTAAATTAATTAATAAAAATAGCGTAATACTTGTATAAAACTAACAATCAATACAATAATACATGATTAATTAATTAAAATCTACACTGTTTTTAAATTAAGACTTTCATATCTTTTTGTTAAGTATTATTTTTGAAATGAAATTAACAAAGCAAAAGTGTTAAGACGATAGAGGGTAATGTGTAGGTGATTAAACATTAGGTTAATTTTAGGGTTAAACATTGATTTTGGGGAAAGGCCACAGACTAAACTGTGGTCTTTTTTTTGCCTTATATTTGCAAACTATGTTCATAACGAAACAAAAAAGTCGCCAATAATGGCGACCCTGATTATTTTTTCTCACTACCCGTTTCTGCCTGCTTTTTCACTTTTTTTCTGGGTCTTTTTTTTCCATAAGATCCATTGGTAATCTTTCCTCTTCTGGTTTTAATATCTCCTTTTCCCATATTTTTATAATTTTAGATTAAAATTTAAGATTTATCAGGCAAATTTAACAGATTTATCTTAAAACCTACATGCTTTTTCAATAAATTTTTTCCTTAACAAAGCATTAAGTTCTAAAATATTGTACTTTTGCTACTCAAACTAATTAAAATAAAATGAAGAATATATCACTAACACTATTAATTTTACTTTTTTCCTTTTCTGTCTTTGCTCAAAACAAATTCTATAAAGCAAACAACACTTTTACCGTAGTTTTTTATAATGTTGAAAACTTATTTGACACAATTGATAATCCAAATGCAATTGACGAACAGTTTTTACCGCAAAGTAACAAAAAATGGAATACAGGACGTTATCATAAAAAAATTAATGATATAGGAAGAGTAATCAGCTCAATAAACATAAATGAATTACCTGAAATTATCGGACTTGCAGAAATTGAGAATCGAAGTGTATTGGAGGATTTAGCCAATAGTCGCTTTTTAAAAAAAGGAAACTACGGAATTGTTCATGAAGACAGCCCTGATGCAAGAGGGATTGATGTAGCATTACTGTATCGGAATGATGAGTTCAAATATATTGAACATAAAATATACCGCATACATTTTGATTTTGAACCGGAAACTACCACTCGTGATATTCTTTATGTAAAAGGCAGCTTAAATTCAGCTGAACAACTACACATTTTTGTTAATCACTGGAGCTCACGAAGAGAAGGGCAAGCAGCATCTGAGCCTAAACGAATATATATTGCTAAAATTTTACGTTCAAAAGTAGATTCTGTTTTATCTAAAGATAAAAAAGCCAAAATTTTGATTTTGGGCGATTTTAACGATGAACCGGTAAACAAAAGTATTCATGAGGTATTAAATGCAAGCAATAATTTACATACTAAAAACATTTATGAACTTTATAATTTAATGTTCGACAAATCTATTAACGGTGAAGGCAGCTATAATTTTAGAGGAAATTGGAATATGCTCGACAACCTGATTATTTCACAAAATTTATTATATTCTAAAAAAGGATATAAAGTCAGTCCAGATGGAGGAATGATATTTAAAAAACGGTGGATGATGTATGATAATGTTAAAACCGGACAGTTTACCCCATCAAAAACTTATGGAGGACCTAATTATTATGGCGGTATTAGCGACCATTTTCCGGTTTATTTAATGTTGAGAAAGTAATTTTTTTAATTAGGGCTTGCTGGAAAGCTCAGATGTGCATCTATTTTGGATTTTGTGAAGTGTAGATGTATAGAAATACTTCAAGCTGAACAAAATACAAAAGAGGTGTACAGCTGAGCAGCAAAAAACATTATGATTTGTATATAATAAATGCATATTTTTTCGGATATTATATTTGAAGACCTTGCATTTTGACACAATAAAACAAATATAAATATTGATTAATAATATATTTAGCGTTTTTCAGCAAGCCCTAATTAGGGCTTGTCCATAAAGTGCTTGATTTTTGAAAATTAAATATTCTTATTTTTTCAATAAAATATCTATGGATTATAAATTAGTATCGGATTTTAAACCTACCGGAGATCAGCCGGAAGCCATTAAACAGCTTGTTGAAGGTGTTAATACTGGTACTAAATATCAGATATTACGAGGTGTAACCGGTTCGGGAAAAACTTTTACCATAGCCAATGTGATTGAAAAATTAAACCGTCCGGTTTTGGTTTTGAGCCATAACAAAACTTTAGCTGCACAACTATATGGTGAGTTTAAACAATTTTTCCCACATAATGCGGTTGAATATTTTGTTTCTTATTATGATTACTATCAACCCGAAGCCTATATTCCTGTTACCAATACTTATATCGAAAAAGATTTAAGTATTAATGAAGAAATTGAAAAATTACGACTTAGTACCACATCTGCCCTATTATCTGGACGAAGAGATGTTATTGTTGTTTCATCGGTATCTTGTTTGTACGGTATTGGAAACCCCGATGATTTTCATCAAAGTGTAATTCATGTTTCGGTAGGACAAAAATTGGCAAGAAACAAATTTCTTCGTGATTTGGTAGCCGGACTTTACTCAAGAGATGAAGTAAATTTTGACAGAGGAAAATTCAGAGTAAAAGGTGATTCGTTAGATGTTTTTATAGCTTATTGAGATATTGCATACCGTATTATTTTCTGGTGAGATGAAATTGAATAAATTGAATCATTCGACCCGATAAACGGTCAAATTATTGAACGTTTGCAGGAAGTTTTAATTTACCCCGCAAATATTTTTATTACGACCAAAGAGCGTATGCAACTCGCAATACACCAGATTCAAGATGATTTATACAAACAAATACAGTTTTTCAAGGAACAAGGAAAACATCTGGAAGCCAAACGAATTGAAGACAGGGTTACTTTTGATATGGAGATGATAAAAGAGTTGGGGCATTGCCCGGGTATTGAAAATTACTCACGCTATTTTGATGGCAGAGAGCCCGGTACGCGTCCTTTTTGTTTATTGGATTTTTTCCCGAAAGATTATCTTACCATTATCGACGAAAGTCATGTAAGCTTACCGCAAATCAGAGCGATGTACGGAGGCGACCATTCCAGAAAATCGACATTGGTAGAGTATGGTTTCAGGCTGCCGGCTGCAGTGGACAACCGCCCCTTAAAATTTGAAGAGTTTGAAGCATTAAGCAATCAAATTATTTATTTAAGTGCCACACCAGGTGACTATGAACTTGCCAAATGTGAGGGTGTTATCGTAGAACAAGTGATACGCCCTACCGGATTAATCGACCCCGATATTGAAGTGCGCCCAAGTTTAAATCAAATTGACGATTTAATTAGCGAAATTAATGAACGAACCAAACGAAGCGAGCGTATCCTGGTGACCACCCTTACAAAAAGAATGGCGGAAGAATTAACGGATTATCTTACACGTATTAATATTCGGTGCAGTTATATACATTCTGATGTTGATACCCTTGATCGTGTTCAAATTATGGAAGACTTGCGTAAAGGTGTGTTTGATGTATTAATCGGTGTAAACCTTTTACGCGAAGGTTTGGATTTACCGGAAGTATCATTAGTAGCAATTATTGATGCGGATAAAGAAGGTTTTTTACGCTCGGAAAAATCGCTAACGCAAACCGCAGGACGTGCAGCACGAAATATCAACGGAAAAGTAATTATGTATGCCGATAAAATTACCGGCTCGATGCAACGAACCATAGATGAAACCAATCGCCGGCGCGAAAAACAACTAAAATATAATGCAAAGCACAACATAACTCCAACCCAAATAAAAAAAGCAAAAACCTCAATTCTCGGCATGAAAGATACCAATGCAACGCCGGAAGAATATACTTTTGACGAAAATATTAAAGCCGGATTGGCAGCCGACCCTGTTGTCCGGTATATGAGTGCTGAAGCTTTGCAAAAAGCTATAGAGAAAACAGAAAGAGCAATGAAAAAAGCAGCAAAAGAACTTGATTTTATCGAAGCGGCACGACTGCGTGATGAAATGTTTGAACTAAAAAAACTATTGAAAGAAAAGTAATTTTAGAAGATACAGAAAAACCAAAAGTTTAACCTTACTCCTTCAATCCGCAAACCATATTCTAAGCACTTCGTATTTTATTGGTAATAATATTAAAAACAGCTAACTTAAAATACTTTATATCCGTACTAATTGGATTTCTTTGTTTCTCAAGCAAGTATTGTCTTTCTGCTTCAATAGATGCCATTACACCTTGTTTTAAAAGTGAGACATAAGGAGGAATACAGCCGGGTTTATATTTTACACGCATTTCTTTTACATCATCAGGATACTCCTGATACATCCTTTTGCTTAAAGGACGTATTCCTACCAATTTCATTTCTCCTTTCAAAACATTAATGAGCTGAGGCAGCTCATCCAACCAATATTTTCGCATAAATTTACCCCATTTTGTTAATCTGAAATCATCGGCAGGTTTACCAATTGCCGTATATCCGTTTAAACTTAGAACATAGTCCTGTAAATATTCCGAAAACGGATGCATCGTTCTGAACTTATACACATAAATAATCTCACCGCCTTTACCAATACGCGGCATTTTATAAATAGGTCCGTATGAAGGTGAAAGATTATATTCTGGTTCCTTGGTTTTCATAACCACAAAATAGGTCAAATCATTGATTTCTTTATATTCAATAATTTCAAACCCGCAACTGACCAAACGTCCTAACACCTCGGCTTTAGAAATGGTACGCTTTTCTCCTCCTGTGATATTAAAATACAAATTTTGCAAACCGGATAGCCGTGGAATTATACGGTTAAGTGTAAAATCAATCATAATTACCAACTGCCGAATAAATGCCGGAAATTTACGTGCTATTCGCCTGTAACGCTGTTTGCTTGTTTCAACACAACCCATAAACATACCGGCATCAGGCAACTTTTCATTAACTGCTTCAAAAAATTTATTAATGTATCGCATATCATTTACCTTTTTAAGGTTAATGATGGTACGAATACCCGAACTTAAATTTGCCACATTAAAAGGTGTTGTGGTTGCAATTAAAGAAACATTTTTTTCATCAATGCTTACATGTTCAGAAAAGTAGCGTAAAACACTTTCGCCTGCTTCCTTAGCCAACAATTCAGACTTTGTTTGCGTTTTAGGTGCTGTATAAACTTTTGTTTTATTAACAACCGGACTTACAACATCTAAAGGGCGATTATCAATATAAATATTATTCTGCTCCTTGACTTGATGCTCTTGCTTGTATTTTACTTTTATCAACGAATAGAAAACACTAAAAACAATCATTTCTAACAAATAAGATAAAAATGAGGTTCCAAAAACAATCATCCTCGAATAAGAGCTTAGCTTTAAAGCAAATAGTAATATCGTAACTATTGAAACAATAATGAAGTTAATAAGGCTTAAAGTAATATTCATGTGCAAAGCCTTTTTAAAACTTTGCAAATTATATTTCCCCATAATGTAAGATACAACAACCCAAAGTATAAGAAAAATAACAAAAGGGTTAGAATAAGTTGGAATTACGACTCTTACAGTAGCAGGCTTATACCAAGCCAATAGTAAAAAAGAGAAACTGACGATAAATACATCAAATAGTATAACAATAAACATACTATTTTTTACAACAAAACTTTTCAGGCTCATCGGTTTAGTTTTCCGTGTTTGTGTTCTGTGTTCTATGGCAATTTCTTGTAATTTCATGATTATTATAAATTATTCAAAATTTATTTGATAATTGTGTTTTTATCTATTACGAAACCTTTTATTTTTTTGGTGGCTTTCGATTTTATTTTTATTCATAGAGGTTCAAATATCCAAAATTATACTTGTTTCACTTTTTTTCCTGCTTCATTCACTTTAACTTGTTGCTCAAAAACCAATTCTTGAGGAATTTTTATCGGACTCAGATATTTTTTACAATGTGCTAATATTTCTTCTTTTATAAGCTGCTCATTATCCAACTTATTTAATACAACAGTAGCTTTTATTCGTTCACCAAGAACTTCATCATCAACACCTTCAATAGTACAATCAACAACATTCTCAAAGCGTACAATCACTTCTTCAATCTCCTTAGGACTTATTCTTTCACCTCCTACTTTGATTATTTCTTTTTTTCGAGCTGTGATATAAAAAAAGCCGTCTTCATCTTGAATAGCCAAATCACCGGTATAAAGTTTCCCGTTTTTTATAGTTTGGGCAGTCATTTCGTCATCATGGTAATATCCTTTCATGATATTATCACCGCTGGCAACAATTTCACCAATTTCGCCAATAACTGCCGGTTTACCATCTTTTTTAAGTAATTCGAGCTTTACACCGGGAATAGCTTTCCCGAGCGAGCCTAATTTTTCGGGCAATTTCTCAGGAGGCAAATAAGCTAAGCGGGCTGTCGCTTCAGTTTGTCCATACATTACCCAAAATTTTATACTTGGAAAATGCTTTAAAAACTCTTCAATAAAAACCGAATGCAGTTTTCCTCCTGCCTGTGTAACATATTTTAAATCAGGAAAATCAGTTTTCTTGAAACTGTCCGATTTACGAAGTAAAATTTGAAAATGACTGGGTACACCGGAAAATCCGGTGCATTTATATTTTTTAAGATTATTGATTACAGTACCAATAAACATAAATGTATTGTTAAAAGCAATTGCACCACCAACTTTTAAATGCGTATGCAATAATGATAAACCATAACAATAATAAAAAGGCAAAACAATTAAAACCCTATCGCTTTTAGTAAGCCCAAGATATTCTATAATCGACTTTGTATTCGCAATCAAGTTTTTATGGCTTAACATTACTCCTTTTGGAAAAGCAGTAGAGCCCGATGTGAAAATTATTTCAGCAGTTTGCTCTATATCAAAACCTGTTAAAATATATTCGGTAACATACTGCATTTCAATAGCTTTCTCAGCTTCATCTTCGGTAATAAGATTTAGTTTAAGTTGTTCCAAATTCCTCAGAAACTTTTTTTGCGAAAAACATAAAACAGCTTGTGTTTCTTTTATAATATACTCTGTCAACTCAGTTTTTGCAGAAGGATTAAGCGGCACACAAACATTCCCCGATTTAATAATTGATAAATATGCCAATACAAAAAAATAGGAGTTCCCGCTATAAATAAGCATATTTTTTCCCGAACCAAATTCTGAATTTAAAAAAGCAGCTAATTTTTCCACTTTTTTATATAAAATTTTATGTGTAATTTGTTCATTTTCGGTTAAAATAAACAATTGCTCAGAGTTTTTTGATTCTGAAAAGAAATAATCAACTGCATTCATTTTTAATAATTTCTAATGGGTGACATTCTTAAATATTCTGTAGTTTTTTTCTTTCTCAGGAATGTTTTAAAGACATTCTCCACTTCTTTTTCGGTAATACCCAATGCAGGAGCAACTTCTGCCGGTTCATAATCATTTTCCCAAGCATACCACAGTAAATCCATCATTTCAAAAGGCAACTGATAGAAAAATTCCTCTTGCGTTTGCTCTGCTGTATAAGTGTCGGTAGTGGGTGTGCGATCAATTATTTCTTGCGGAACTCCCAAAAAGCTGGCAAGTTCATATACTTGTGTTTTATACAAATCTCCAATGGGCATTACATCGGCACCACCATCACCATATTTTACAAAAAAACCTTGTTCTACTTCATGTTTGTTTGGAGTTCCTATTACCGCATAATGCATTGCCTCTGCATGATAATACAGCATTGACATACGACTACGTTGTTTAAAATTAGATGCTGCAACAATTTGCAAATATTCTTTCATGGGCAGCATCTTGCTTTTTGATGTTCCGTTTTCATCAATAATCGTTAATGAAAAAATTGCCGGCATATTTTGTTTTAAGATATTCTGACGAATTTCTATTTTTGACTTGTATGTTTCAGGATTGTACTCGGGAAAAACTCGTTTCATGGCTTCATCTCTACGCCTGTAACATCCAAAACCTTCAAGAGCTCCCGAAATATTTTCAACAACAGTTTTTACCTTAAATTTATCTGCCAGCTTTTTTGCAAGTACTTCACTATCCGAACTGGAGTCTTTTTCGGGTAACATAATACCTAAAACATTTTCTTTTCCAAAGGCTTTAACTGCCAATGCAAAGCTTACCGATGAATCTATACCGCCGCTAATACCAACAATACCTCCTTTTCGCTGTAAATGCACAAAAACGTCTTTTTTCAGTTTATTTACAATTCTATCAACAGTTTGCTCTACACTTTCCAGTTTAATAATGTCTTTGCTAAATTTCTTTTTTTTGTCTGTCATTGTTTTTAGTTTTATGGTTTATTGTTTTATGCTACATATCGTTAATAATTCTACATGTACTTATATCACTAATGCTTGTTTGTTCTTTTTTATTTTGAAATAAATCTTTTAAAATAGTTGTCGATACAATAGCTGTTAGTGCCATATTATCCATTTCAGATGTTTTTTCTCCAATTTTAAATTTTTCCCACAATTTTTTACTTAAATCAGGATTAAACAGTCCATTATCTTCTAATTTTTTTTCATCAAATATCTTATTTATATATCCCGAAGCCTTTTTTGTGAGAAAACTAATTTGTATTGGGGCACGATAGGCTTGTTTACTGCGTTTTAGTATTTCATTAGGAATTTTATGTTCTGCCATTTTTTTCATAAGATATTTTTCATTTAAACCATGTAGTTTATATTCAGGATTAATTTTCGAACAAAACTCAATTAAACGATGATCTAAAAAAGGATATCGTCCTTCAATAGAATTAGCCATTCCCATACGGTCTCCTTGCGAAGAAAGTAAATAACCGGACATAAAAATATTCATTTCCAACCATTGCGCTTTCCCTAAATAATCGTAATTGGAAAATTCCCCGTTTATTTTATCAACAAGGTCATCGACAGGTTTATATCCATTTAAATCATGAATAATATCATTAGAAAAATATTTCTTGATATGGTTTCCATTGTTCCAACGCAACAAGTGCGAATACACCGGCGAATTGGTTTCAGCCAATTTATAACCAAAAAAGAAACGCAGGGTTTGAGCACTTGCATTTTGTATTTGAGGGATATACGGATACAACTTTTTCAACAACAAAGGGCGCAAATTAGATTTCGGTTCACGCGCCCAAAAATGTCTAATCTTTGCTTCTTTAAAGATATTGTACCCTCCCAAAAGTTCATCAGCACCCTCTCCTGTAATTACTACCTTAATATTTTTTTCATGCACTTTACGTGATAAAGCATACATCGGTACAGGCGAAGTTCGTAAAAGAGGCATTTCGCTATGCCAAATTACTTTAGGGAAAAGTTCTGCTATTTCTTCATTTTTAATTTTAAAACCGGTATGTTTCGTATCAAAATATTCAGAAGCTAAATTCTGATAATAAGATTCGTCATAATCATTATCTTCAAAACCTATTGAAAATGTTTGTAACATTTTAGGAGCTACTTCCCTGATTAAAGAGGTTGTTACCGTTGAATCAAGACCACCGCTTAAATAGGCAGCCACAGGAACATCTGCACGTAAACGTTTTTTTACCGAATCTTTTAAAATATATGCAAATTCTTCTACAGCCTCTTTAAAACTAATGTCTTTATACTGATTTTCCGAAGCAAATTCCAGTTCCCAATAGGATTTTATTTCAAATTTATTTTGGGAATAAATCATATAACTACCGGGTGGCAACTGATATACATCTTCAAAAGCAGTATCAGGACTAATTGTAGTCCAAAAAGTAAATATTTGCGATAATGATTTAGCCGATAATTTAAGCTCAATATCCGGATGTTGTAAAAAAGCTTTTATTTCAGAGGCATAGAATAATTCTTTGTTATGTAAGGTATAAAACAAAGGTCGAATACCCATTCTGTCTCTTGCTAAAAAAAGTTCTTTTTTACGTTTGTCCCAAATAGAAATGGCAAACTGTCCATTCAATTTTTTTAAAAATTCAACGCCATATTCTTCATATAACAAAACAATAACCTCTGTATCACTATTGGTTTTAAAAGAATATCCTTTTTTTATTAATTCTTGCCTTAGCTCGATATAGTTAAATACTTCACCATTGTAGGCTATCCATATATCCCCTGATTGATTGCTTAAAGGCTGTTGTCCGCTTTTTATATCAATGATACTCAGTCGTACACTTCCTAACAGAACTTCATTTGTTTCGTATATACCGCATTCATCCGGACCTCGATAGCGAATACTATCAAGCATCTTAAACAAAGTTTTTGAATCTAATGCTTTGTATGAACTAAATCTTGTACCACCCGCTATACCACACATTTAAAAATAGTTTTAATAATTAAGCCGAAAGTTTTTCTGAAAGATAATTTACTATTGCATCAATTGATTCAAAGTTTTCAACGACCAGTTCATCGTCTCCTGGCTGCACACCAAATTCTTCATCAATAAAGCTAATAAGAGCCATAAAGCCCATAGAGTCAAAAAGTCCTTCATCAAATATCAGAGTGTCATTTTTCAGCTCCATATCGGGAGGAATGCTCGCCGCATTTTTTACGTATTCTTTAACTTTTTCAGAAATTGAAACTTTTGTTGTCGTTGTCATTGTTTTTAGTTTTAATTGGTTTAAAATAATAATATAACAAGGCGTAATAATATATTTAAAGCATAAAATTATAATAATTCAAATCGATAAACAATTGCTTTTAACGACTTGTCCGTTATTTTTGTTTAATGTGCATTTTTGTGTGATGAATGAATAATTTAAGAGGATAATACATATAATTAGCTATATGTATATATATTAGAATAAATCAAAACTCTTAAATTTATCCAATAAATCATTTATTCCGTCACACCCATAAAACATTTAAGCACTTTTTTGAAAATAAGTGATATTACTCATTATTTATTACTAATTCTTAAGTATTTTTGTGTGTTTAATAATGCTTCGTTAAAATACCTGTTGCTTTAAAAAGATATACAGCAAAGGAATGAAGTAGTACAAAAACATATTTACAAATTTAAAACAAAATATTTTATGAAAATAGCAATGGTAGGAACAGGTTATGTGGGATTGGTCTCAGGAACTTGTTTTTCGGAAACGGGTGTGGATGTAACCTGTATTGATATAGATGAAAAAAAAATTGAAAATCTAAAAAAAGGGATTGTTCCAATTTATGAACCCGGATTGGAACCTATGATAAAAAGAAATGTAGAAAAAAACAGATTAAAATTTTCTACAAGTTTAAAAGAAGTATTGAACGATTGCGAAGTAGTTTTCAGTGCAGTAGGTACTCCACCCGATGAAGACGGCAGTGCTGATTTACAGTATGTTTTAGCTGTTGCCAGAGAGGTTGGCCAGAATATGAACGACTATTTGGTATTGGTTACAAAAAGCACAGTACCAATTGGTACAGCTGAAAAAGTACGTGCAGTAATCAAAGAAGAATTAGATAAACGAGGAGTAGATATTCCTTTTGATGTGGCTTCAAACCCTGAGTTTTTAAAAGAGGGAAGTGCAGTTACCGACTTTTTAAAACCCGACAGAATTGTTATTGGAGTAAACTCAGAACGTGCCGAAAAAATCATGAAAAGGTTGTATAAACCTTTCTTACTCAATAATCACCCGATTTTATTTATGGATATTCCATCGGCAGAGTTGACTAAATATGCTGCAAATGCAATGCTGGCAACAAAAATTAGTTTTATGAACGACATAGCCAACCTTTGTGAGATAGTTGGTGCCGATGTAAATATGGTTCGTAGGGGTATTGGTTCTGATTCACGAATAGGTCCTAAGTTCATTTATCCGGGAGCCGGTTATGGAGGTTCATGTTTTCCCAAAGATGTTAAGGCATTAATTAAAACATCAGATGAGAATAATTATTCCTTAGATATACTTAAAGCGGTTGAAAATGTAAATAATAGGCAAAAGTCAGTTATTTTTGCAAAAATAGCCAAACATTTTAATAATGATTTAAAAGGAAAAACCTTTGCGCTTTGGGGATTGGCTTTTAAACCAAATACAGATGATATGCGCGAAGCACCTGCACTGGTATTAATTGATAAATTATTGGAAGCCGGAGCAAGTGTAAAAGCATATGACCCGGTTGCAATGGAAGAAGGCAAAAGACGTATCGGAGATAAAATCTACTATGCTCAAGACCAATACGATGCGCTGGTAGATGCCGATGCAATGATTTTAATTACTGAATGGAATGAGTTTAGAGTACTCAATTACAAAGTAATTGAGAAATTGCTGAATAATAAGTTGATTTTTGATGGTAGAAATATTTACGAGCCTGCCGAGATGAAAGATTTCGGTTTTACTTATTACAGTATTGGCAGAAAAACTGTATATTCGTAATATTTTGTTTTAAGCAACAAGTATTATGAAGCGAATATTAGTAACAGGCGGAGCAGGATTCATCGGCTCGCATTTATGTGAACGACTTTTAAACGAAGGCAATGATGTGATTTCATTAGACAATTATTTTACCGGTTCAAAAACCAATATTGTTCATTTAATGGATCATAAATATTTTGAGGTAATAAGGCATGATGTAACCATGCCTTTTTATCTTGAAGTAGATGAAATATATAATTTAGCCTGCCCCGCTTCGCCCATTCATTATCAACACAATGGTATTAAAACCATAAAAACATCAGTAATGGGTGCTATTAATGCATTGGGTTTAGCCAAACGCATTAAAGCGAAAATCTTGCAAGCATCTACCAGCGAAGTATATGGAGATCCTACCATTCATCCTCAAACCGAAACTTATTGGGGAAATGTAAACCCAATTGGTGCACGTGCCTGCTATGACGAGGGGAAACGTTGTGCCGAAACTTTATTTATGAATTACAAAGACCAAAATTCGGTTAAAATTAAAATTATCCGCATCTTTAATACTTATGGACCAAGAATGCACCCTAATGATGGAAGAGTAGTATCTAATTTTATTGTCCAAGCTCTACGTAACGAAGATATAACCATATATGGAACCGGAAATCAAACACGTAGTTTTCAATATGTTGATGATTTACTGGAAGGTATGATAAGAATGATGAATACCGCTGATAATTTCACAGGACCTGTTAATTTGGGTAATCCCAATGAATTTACCATTAAAGAGCTTGCGTTAAAAGTGATAAAACTTACCGGATCTAAATCAAAAATTGTATATTTGCCTTTGCCCGAAGACGACCCGGTTCAGCGACAACCGGATATTTCTTTGGCAAAAGAAAAATTAAACGGTTGGGAACCAAAAATTCAATTGGAAGAAGGATTATTAAAAACTATTGAATATTTTAAGAACATTTTAAAACTTTGACAAATTAATAAATGAATGTATTAGTAACCGGAGCATACGGACAATTAGGCAAAGAGCTTGAATATCTTTTCAATAATTATGAAGATTTAGTTTTTTACGGAACGGATATAGACAGCTTGGATATTACAAATAAGGAAGCGGTTAAAAAATATATTTCCGAAAATAAAATTGATTTTATTGTAAATTGTGCTGCATATACAGCAGTAGATTTAGCAGAAGATGAACAGGAAAAAGCTTATCAAGTAAATTCTGACGCAGCAGGGATTTTAGCTGAAATAGCAGATATCCAATGTATTGGTTTCATTACTATTTCAACAGATTATGTTTTTGACGGACGTTTTTTTAAACCACTCTCTGAAAAGCAGACCCCAAACCCGGTTTCGGTATATGGAAAAAGTAAATATGAAGGCGAAAAAAAAGCCATACTAAAAAATACATTCAGTATTATTATCCGAACTTCGTGGCTTTACTCACCGCACGGTAAAAATTTTGTTAAAACCATATTATCTTTATCTAAAGAACGTGATGAATTAAGCGTCGTTTTTGACCAAATAGGAACTCCAACTTTTGCAAGAGATTTAGCTCAGGCGATTATTGAAATATTATTGCACAGCAGCGAAGATTTTAGAAAATATTCGGGAATTTACCACTTTTCAAACGAAGGAGTTTGCAGTTGGTATGATTTTGCTCATCAAATAATTAAACTATCAGGAAATAATTGTAAAATCTCAGCTGTTACTTCAGATAAATTCCCTACAAAAGCAGAACGACCTTACTATAGTGTTCTAAACAAAAACAAAATAAAGAAAACATTTAATATTAAAATTCCGCATTGGACTGAGAGTTTAGCAGCTTGCATTAAAGAATTATCAGAATAGTTATTTGGACTAAATTCTAATCATTCCTGCAAAATTATTTTTTTGAAATTTTCGGCTAAAGCCTATTGTCAATGCAGCTATTTTTCCCTTGCATAAATGCAAGGGCTATTAAATAATACAATAATTAATATTATTAATTGAAAAACTGTTCCTTAAATCACTGTAATAAATTGACAGGCAGGAATTTGTAATTAAAGTTTAATGAGAAATAAAAAATGCTAAGCTATTTGAACAAAGCCGTTATTTGTAATTTTCTCTAATGGCTTTTTTAAAAACTTTCCAATGTGCTTTTGTCATACGTTGAGGGGTAAAAAGGCAAATGCCGGCAGCGCCATTCTCCATAGATTCTTGAATAGCATCGCCTAATTCATCGGGTGTTAAACCAAGATTTTCAGGATCAGGCTCTGTAGTTTTATTTTCCGGTTTCGGGTTAATAAACAAACCGCTGTATAATGGAGTGTCACCAATTATACTGCTGCCTTCTTTACACATTGCACCAATCCATTTTGTATCTTCCCAATAAAAATCATTATACAGCATAGGATAAAATGCATCTAATTTCCACTTGTTCCATTCTTGCCGAACAATTTTTTTGGCAATAGAAGGACCGGGAAAAACAGCAGCACTTATTTTTTTGTTTTCTGCGTGAATATCTTCCACAAGCCTGTTTACAAGATTTGTAATCAAGTCATACCGGTATTGTTTCCATTCTTCCACTTTAGAAGGCTCATCTACTGATTTTATATCAATACCGGATTTATTTTTAAAATCTTCCACACATTTATCGCAATAGCAGTAATCAAATTGAGGATATTCTTTATCCATTACCAAATTGTATTTCTTCCATAAACCACGTGCAAGTATAACATCAGGAAAACGGATATAGTCCAAATGAATTGCATCTACCTCAGGTACACGCGCTACTTTTACATACATGTTTTTTAAAAATGTATAAACTTCTTCATGATTAGGACAAAGAAAAGTATAATGAGGAACATAAGCAGGCTTATTGTATGCCGATTCTCCTAAGCCGTTGACAACATATAAAGTTGAATCTAATCCGGTTCTTTGAGGATTTTGTACCATAGTAGGTATCCATGCTTCAAAAGCTAAACCTTTGCCTTTAGCTATACTGCCAACCCTGTGATATATTTCAGGATTATGCCCACCATTAAATAATACTCCGTCTATTCCTTTATGCTTATATTTTTTTAATATTTTACGATATTGTTTATCAGTGGTTTTGTTATTTCCGCTCATCCATGCATAAACAGTAATTTTATTATGGTTGCATGAAGTAAATACAAACAGTAGCATGAGTAAAAAAGATAAAATTTTCATCAGTTTATTTTTAAATTATTTATTTATTCGCTATTACTTATGAGGGCTAAAGCCATTGCCTCATGAACCCGAAGACTCAGCGAAGCTAAACATCCACTAATATCAGGGGTAGCTTATTTTTGCACCTAAATAACCATGCCCTTGTGTGTTTATTATTGAGCATGGATGTTTCATATCTGTTTATCATTTATTAAGTCAAAAATAAAAATATAAAATAAAACATGATTGAAGATAGAATAAGTATAAAAAAATAAATTACCTTAAATTAATTAATGGAATATTTTTTGTTATTTATCAAAAGAAATAACATATTAATCAAATTTTATTGAATATATTTTTATTACTTTGCAGCACTAATTGAGAAATTACTTAAGCTTATGCTCAGTCCTATAAGCAATTTAATCGAAGCATTTACTATTAATTTACAAAATAGTTACATTGAGCTTTTTGGTCATCAAAAGCTTAATTACTTATTGGTAATTAATACTTTAAGCGAACAAGCTCTACAAACTATTGCGCTGAGTAATGCACCCTATCATGACGTTCATCATACGATGATGGTTACCGAAGTAGGTAAAGAAATCTTAAAATCAAAAATGCTTTGCGAGAAAAAGCTTACCGAATATGAATGGACGCATTTTATAATTGCAGCACTGTATCATGATATTGGTTATATTAGAGGATTATGTGCCGGAGATAAAAATGGAGAGTATGTCAAAAACCAGATGGGTGAAACTGTAAAAATTTCAGTTCAGGCAAGCGATGCAATATTGGCACCTTACCATGTTGACAGGGCAAAAATATTTGCAAAAAATGCACTCAGAAGATATAATTTTATTGACGTTTCATACATTGAACAATTGATTGAACGTACACGCTTTCCGGTTCCACAAAATAGCGAATATAAAATTACAAATGATTTGCCGGGCTTATTACGCGCTGCTGATTTAATAGGTCAGTTAGCCGATATTCATTATTTAACAAAAAGTGATGATTTATACCAAGAATTGAAAGAAAATGGTGCAGCTGATTTTTTTGGCTACTCGGAAAGCAAAGATATAAAATACAAACTTCCTGATTTTTTTAACACCAATGTCAGACCTTATATAACCGATGCATTAAGTTATCTAGGAAAGACAAAATCAGGACAAGAGTGGGTATATAATTTATTTTCAAATATAAAGAAAGTTAACTTTAAGCAAACAATCTAAATAACAAAGCCTTCGGATTTAAGGTAATGTATAAAAAACAGAGAGGCCCTTTTAAAAGCCTCTCTATCAAATATCAACCGGCTTCCATATTTTCTGCACCGGGTAGTTTGCCTACCAATTTTTGCGGATCATGAATCAATACAGGAATGTGCTGTGGGCAAATCCATAAACTTTGTCCTTGAAAGTGTAGTTGCACCAAAGGAATTTCTTGCTCGTTTCGTTCACAAAATAAACATACTTTTTCTTCTGCCATAATAAAATATATTAATTAATTTTATACAATACTTTCAGATGCAAAAGTCTGAAAATATAAAATAAGAAACAAATAATAAATACATCAATTACTCATAAAAAAGATGATTTTTATCATCTTAATCCTTAAATTCAAAAATCAAATAGATTGTTTAATACAGAATCAAAAATAAAACATCCCCAATATGGTGAAAAATGCAAACACAACACTGGCAATACCGTTTGTTGTAAAGAATGCAAGATTTACTTTTGATAAATCATCTACTTTTACTATACGGTGCTGATAAATTAAAAGAAAAATAAAAACAGCCGCTCCCAGCCAGTACCACATTCCAAAATTGGCATATAATCCTGCTCCTATTATCAATATAGCGACTAATAAATGTAAAAAGGATGACAGATACAATGCATTCTTTTTTCCTAAATAGGCAGGAATAGAATTTAAATTATGTTCTTTATCAAATTCATCATCTTGCAAAGCATAAATTATATCAAAACCACTTGTCCAGAACAAAACCATAAATGAAAAAAGAACCGGCAACCAATCAAAACGGGCAGTTACCGACAAATATGCACCAATTGGAGCTAATGCCAAGCCCAAACCCAAAACAAAATGACACAAAGCCGTAAAACGCTTGGTATAACTATAGCCTAAAACAACCAATAATGCTATGGGCGACAAATAAAACACCAATGAATTAATAAACCAAGTAGTTGCAATAAACAATATGGAATTTAAAACTACAAAAAACAAAGCAGATTTTTCATTAATCTTCCCTGCCGGAATTTCTCTTTGCTTGGTTCGCGGGTTTAATTTATCAATGTCTCGATCAACATATCTGTTAAAAGCCATTGCCGCATTTCTGGCAGACCGCCTGTCAAAATGGTGGCTGCTGGATGTTTTTCAGATCGAAGATCGGGTAATTGTACAGATTACCCCCTTCTTTGACCTGGTATTGGCCTGGAACAAGGGCATTTCCTACGGTCTGTTCCAGGCAGATACATTTGTCGGTCGGGCAATTTTGGCAGGATTTGCCATTCTGGTCTGTCTGGTGCTGTTTGTCTGGCTCGCAAAGGTTCACCACCGTCTGATGGCTCTCTCTTTGGGGTTCATAATTGGCGGCGCCGTGGGAAATATTTACGATAGGATCGTATTTGGCGCGGTTGCTGATTTTTTTAGCCTGCACGGATTTGGGTTTTATTGGTATATTTTCAACCTGGCGGATGTTTGGATAGCAATTGGCGTGGGCCTGATGATTTATGAT
>JAKIUH010000450.1 GCA_021647685.1 Bacteroidales bacterium | reverse complement strand
GGTGTAGTAATGCAATGTAATAATTTTGAGGTAATTGATTTGGGTGTAATGGTGTCTGCCGAAAAAATTTTAGAAGTTGCCGAGCAGGAAAAAGTAGATTTGGTAGGTTTGAGCGGACTAATCACCCCTTCATTAGAAGAAATGGTTCATGTTGCCAAAGAAATGAAACGCAAAGACTTGAATATACCTTTGCTTATAGGTGGTGCAACTACTTCTAAATTACATACTGCCGTGAAAATTGCTCCTAATTACGATGGAGGTATTGTTCATGTAATTGATGCTTCAAAAAGTGTAGGCGTAAGTGCTAATTTAATTTCAAAAGATATAAAAAACGACTTTATCAATGAAATTAATGAAGAATACGAGCAAATACGCCAAAAACATAGTGAGAAAACCTCAAAATTAGTAAGTTTTGAATTTGCAAAAGAACATAAATTTAAAATCGAATGGAAAAAAGAGGATATAGCTAAACCGCAATTTACTGGAACAAAAGTCTTTGAAGATTATCCACTCAATGAAATAGCCAAATTTATTGATTGGACTTTCTTTTTCCATGCATGGGATATAAAAGGTAAATATCCGGCAATTTTTGAACATCCAAAAAAGGGCAAAGAAGCCAAAAAACTTTTTGAAGATGCACAAGAAATGTTACAAAAAATAATTGCTGATAAAATGCTGCAAGCAAAGGCAGTAATCGGCTTTTATCCGGCGAACAGTATTGGCGAATCAATAGAATTATATCAATCTGAAAATCAGCGAGATTTGCTTTGTGCCTTTCATCATTTGCGTCAACAAAGTGAAAAATATTTAAATAACAAAAAAGATTATTTGCTTTCACTGGCTGATTTTATTGCTCCAAAAGAAAGTGGAATTATTGATTATCTGGGAGGTTTTGCTGTTACGGCAGGAATTGGCATTGAAAAGTGGATAAAAAAATACGAAGATGAAAATGATGATTACAGTGCAATAATGGTTAAAGTTTTAGCCGACAGACTTGCCGAAGCCTTTGCCGAATTAATGCATTTTAGAGTACGTACAGAGTTTTGGGGATATGCAGCAAATGAAAATCTGAGCATGGACGATATTGTAAAAGAAAAATACAGAGGTATTCGTCCGGCAGTCGGTTATCCGGCTTGCCCCGAACATTCAGAAAAAAAGGTATTGTTTGATTTAATGCAAGTTACTCAAAAAACGGGTATTCATTTAACCGAGAGTTTTGCAATGTATCCGGCAGCTTCGGTCAGTGGATTTTACTTTGCACATCCACAGAGCAAATATTTTAATGTTGGTAAAATTGGCAAAGACCAATTAGCAGATTATGCAAAGCGTAAGGGAATAAGTTTAGATTTGGCAGAAAGGTATTTGAGTCCTAATTTGTAAATTAAAAAAGGGAGATGCATGCATCTCCCTTTCTGAAATAAATATAATTTCTTAAAATTATCCGATAGTAATATCTAAAATCTCAAATTCCAACAATCCGTTTGGTACTTGAATTTTGGCTATATCACCAACTTTTTTACCCAGCAAACCTTTGGCTATTGGTGTTTCAATTGAGATTTTACCGGCTTTTAAATCGGCTTCATTTTCGGCAACCAGCATGTATTCCATTGTGGCACCGTTTTTTATATTTTTTAATTTTACTTTATTCATGATTTGAACACTTGAAGTGTCAATTTGCGATTCATCGATAACACGTGCATTACGTATTTTTTCCTGAAGTTTGGCAATTTTCATTTCCAACATTCCTTGTGCTTCTTTTGCTGCATCATATTCTGCATTCTCCGACAAATCACCTTTGTCTCGAGCTTCGGCAATTTGAGCTGAAATTTTCGGACGTTCAACTCTTACTAAATGATCAACTTCTTCTTTTAGCTTTTTTAATCCTTCTTCGGTCATGTACGATACTTTTGCCATAGCCAATTATTATTTGTTTATAATATAAATTTATTGTTGTTTGCCTTATGTATAAATAAAAAAGAATCCCGTGCTTAAGGACTCTTGAGGGTGCAAAGATAATTATTTTTTCTGTATATTCAAACTTTCAAATACTATAATCTTTTAAATTAATTAGTTAGCAAAAAATTTTGATAAATTTCTTTTTTTTAATGACGAAATTTTTTTCGCTCCAAAATGGATGAATAAATAATGGCAGAGTTTAAATCAAAACCGTCGTCAGCATCATCTTCCTCTACTATTTTTTTCTTTTTTTCCTCGATATGATTTTCTTCCTTTTTTTGAATAATACTTGCTTTTTTTGCTTCTTCTTCTTTTTCTTTTTCTTTTACTTCTTCATAATAACTAGCTAGTTCTGATTGAGGCTCTTCTTGAACAATTTCTTCATCATCCAAGCGATTTGTTTGCGCTTGAGCAAACTCTTCTTTCCTTTGCAGAATTTTTTCAAATTCATTCAAGCTATAAGCAATATCATTATCAGTTTCTTCCGGTGGCGGTAATTGTTTTGGTTTTTTATTTCCTACCAAACTGACAATAAAAATCACCACTGTAATAATAATATAGATAATTGTATCAAGGTCCATAATCCGAAATTTACATTATTCTTTACAAATTTACATATTTTTTTTGAAATTAAAATTATTAATTGATGAATAATAATTTTGAGAGTAAATTACTATCGAAATATATTTAAAAACCTTTTTTTTCGCATCACCCATTTTCTATGCCTGTCGCGTTGTTTTGTCCTTTTCTCATGTTCTTTCATTCTTTTTTTTGCATCCGGCGGTTGCATGGCATAAATTTTCTTTTTCCAAAATTTTTGTAATTTCTTTTTGCGTACATAATCTTTCCTGTAGGTTTTTGCGATTTTAAAGCGTTGAAACAAATTAATCGTATCCGGATTACTTTGCCTGAGTTTTAGCTCATCTTGGGTAATTCCGTATTTTTTATTTATTCGGCTTAAAGTGTGGATATCGTTTTTATTCAAATTCATTCCTTCATATTCCGGATTATTCATCAATAAGCTCTGAGTAATCGGATCAATCCCGCCATTATCTATGCCATTTTTTTTATTGTATTTCTGCTCCTTTTTGTATGATTTTTCCAACTTTTTCTTTTCTCTTTTACTTAAAGAGTCAGGGTGGGCATTTCGTAAACGAATTTCTTCTTCACTTAGTTGATATTTAGCTTGTTTTTTGCTCGTCT
>JAKIUH010000449.1 GCA_021647685.1 Bacteroidales bacterium | reverse complement strand
TCTATTTTTGATGTTGTGAAGTGCTGATTTATAGAAATACTTCAAACTGAACAAAATATAAAAGAGGTGTGCAACTGAGCAGCTAAAAATATAATTGTTTGTATTTTATAAATGCTTGCATTTTCTGATATTTCAGTGAAAAACCTTGCATTTCAAGGCAATAATGCAAACATAAAACACTGATTAATAATATATTTATCGTTTTTCAGCAAGCCCTGATTAGTATTTAACTTCCGTAATTCCTTTGTGTTTTACGGAAGTTTTTTTGTTCAGTAAGCAAGTTTGCAACCTGGTTGCACCGTATGTTGGCTATTTTTGTGTCAAATTAATATCGTAATAATGTGAAGGCAAAAGTAGGTTTATCTTTGGCAATTATTGTTTTTTCTTTTCAAATTTATGCACAGGAAAAAAGTGAATCATCTGAGAAATTCAGGTTAATTACCGGTGTACGGGTAAATCCTTTAATTGTATATGACTTTGAAGGAAATGCAAATGAGTATATGCGCTTGCACGGTGAATTTGGTGCTTTGTTTAATAAAAAATGGTATGTATCCGTTGGATACACAGCCGTGGCTGATGCCATTTATAATTTTAACGAATATTGGTTCATCGGTTTTGATAAGCGCTTACCGGTTTCTTGGGTTTTGGCAGAAGAATATATGCTGAAAGAAAATAAATTGATAATTCAAACAGGACCTAACGTAAAATTGAGTAAAATAGGAAATGTTTTTGCTTTTTTGTTTTCTCCTGTTAGTGAGTTTAATCTTGGATTAAAAGTAGGCGTGTTTATTCCTTTAAATTTTGTAATTGTTAAAAAATAAATATGATGAAAAAAATATTAAGTTCTATTGCGCTACTATTATTAGCAAGTTTTCTATTGTATGGTTTTATGAGTACCAAGGAATCGCATCTGAAAAATACATATGCAAATTCAATTAGTGGCGAACAATTGTATCAAAAAAACTGTACAACTTGTCATGGTTTAGACAGATCAGGTGTTTCTCCGGCATTCCCTTCGCTTAAAGATATTGATAAGCGAATGGCTAAAAATGAAATTGTAAAATTGCTTGCTACAGGTAGAAATGCCATGCCATCATTTAAACATCTTTCAGAAGAAGAAAGAGTAGCGCTTGCCGGATTTTTACTTGGAGAGCAGACGGTAAGTAATACGATTAGCTTATATACTCCTATTGAGGCGGGTAAAAACTTGTTTGTTGCTAATTGCGCAAGCTGCCATAAAGTAAAACCTGAGGATGCAGAACCGGCTGGAGTTCGTAATTACGGTATGCGTCCTGCAATTTTAGGAGGTATTAATAAAAAGCACAGTATAGAACGTTTTGAGCATATCCTTAATACGGGACCTTGCTATATGCCTTCTTTTACAAATTTAAGTGCTACTGATAAAGCCAATATTTATAAATATTTAAGTACTTTTGAATATGAAGGTATGCAGTCAAGGTATCGAAACTGTAGATGCGGAATGGCTTACTAAGCTAAAAATAATGAGTAATGAAACATCCATGATTGACAATAAACACACAAGGGCATGATTATTTAGGTGCAAAAATAAGCGAAACCTCTGATATTAGTGGATGTTCCATGTGGCAAATGAAAATAATTAAAAATAAACACATGAAAAAAACAATATTTCACATTAGTAAAATGGATTGTCCGTCAGAAGAAAATTTGATAAGAATGAAGTTAGACGGGCTTTCCGAAATAAAACAGTTGGATTTTGATATTGCAAACAGAAAATTAACCATTTATCACGATGCAGATAATCCGGAAATAGAAAATCGGCTTAATGAGTTGAATCTTGGAGCACAACGCATTGATACAATAATATCGGAAGAGTCGGAATTGACCGAGCAAAAATCACAAACTAAATTATTGTGGGCTGTTTTGTTCATTAACTTCGCTTTTTTTGTTATTGAAATGATAAGCGGAATAATTTCAGGCTCAATGGGTTTGCTTGCTGATAGTTTGGACATGCTTGCCGATTCTTTTGTATATGGTTTGAGTTTGTGGGCTGTGGGTGCAGTGGTTAGCAGGAAAAAATTGGTGGCACGTTTAAGCGGTTACTTTCAAATAATACTTGCAGGATTAGGGCTGATGGAAGTAGTGCGGCGTTTTGTTTATTCTGAAACCGCACCAAGTTTTAAGGCAATGATTATAGTGTCCTTTTTTGCATTAATGGCTAATGCGGCAAGCATGTTTATTTTGCAAAAAACCAAAAGCAATGAAGCCCATATTAAGGCAAGTAAAATATTTACTTCAAATGACATTATTATAAATATCGGCATAATAATTGCCGGCATCTTGGTTATGTTCAGCAATTCTTTAATCCCTGATTTAATTATTGGTACCATTGTGTTTGTAATTGTACTTCAAGGAGCTTTACGGATTTTGAAATTAGGGAGATAATTATCCGATTCATAGTTTGTTGTATAGGTTACAGTTCTTCTTATTTCGTTCTTCATAATATAAGCATACTTAACTGCCTATGCATGCTTGACATTATAATAAGCAGATAAATGAGATTTACACATGTTTTTTACTTCGTGAAAATTTGTTTTAGGGTTCTCTTTAATTCTTACAGAATCACTAGATCAGAAAAGCTATCTGTTTTGTAATGTTCAAAAACATATAAGAATTATTTTGAGATTAAAATATATCGTATATTTGCGATTAACGATTATAATAAAATGCGAAGAGGATACTGAGCTAAAGGCATATTCTGCAAAGGTTTTATGGTCTTTTGGAATGATAGAAATCCTCACATATTTATTTCATCTAAGTACTTACTTAATCGGTAATTTGATAAAAATTCCTTTTTGTAAGCAGTTTGTAAGCAGTAATGTAAATAGCAAATAAACAATCATCTATTTTGCTGAATTTAAAAGAATTGAAAGATGCGGGTGATTCAAGGGGTATTAAACTCAGCTAAGACAAAAAAGTTTTGTATTTGTGCATGAAATTGCAAAAGCTGCATTTTCTATTTTTTAATAAACAGATTTATGAAATTTAATTATATTACTAATATCGCTTATTTGCGATAAACAAATATTTTAATTTATGTTCGAGTTTATACATAGCATTACTAATTATTTAGTTTTTGACTTAATTCATTTGGAAGAAGGGCAACTTATGGCAAAAGCATTTAATTTTTTCATTTA
>JAKIUH010000448.1 GCA_021647685.1 Bacteroidales bacterium | reverse complement strand
AATATCAATTGACGGTACAGAAGAACTACATGATCAAATGCGGGGAAAAAATGTGTACAAAAAAATAAAAAAGAACGTAAAAGAAGGCTTGGCTAAGGGCATAGACATTTCAATAAATTTTTGTATAAATTCACAAAATATAAGTTGTATTCCTGAATTTTTGGAAGAATGGAACAATACAGGTATAAATAAAATTTATTTTACAATGTATGTTCCTGAAAAAGATGATACATCGGGCTTAGAATTAAGCAATGAGCAAATGGAGGAATCATCGCTTTTGCTTACCGAGATGAAAAAGAAATATCCAATTATCGGAAACTCTTATAAGATGATTGAATTGCTTAAGCCTAAATACAGCAAGGATATGGCGGCAAATTGTTACATGAATGTTAATCTGTCAACCAAAAACAAATCGGTAACTACATTGCACCTTGCTTATGATGGTACCATTAAAGTTCCATGTACTTATGGAACAGATGAAACCTGTGAAAAATGCAGGTCGATTACCCATGTTGCGCTTTATGCATCCAGAGTATTAAAAGACAGAGACTCTTTATTCATGCTTTTAGATGGTTATCATAAAACATCTAAGTAAAAGAATTAATACAAGCAATACCGGATTTTTTTATTCTTAACCTTATGTTAAATATCTAAGATCCGGTATTTTTATATTTTTATGCAGACTGACACATTTCAACAAAAATTATTTCTGAACAAGCAGTTTAACAGATGAAGAATTTATCAAAACCCGTAAAACTTTGATTGCAATGTACTTTTATCTTTAAACAAAAAGGATTATATTTGTATAAAGCTAAAACTTAACATTATGCATACTGCTCCAAACCCTGAATACATTATTAAACTTTTAGAAAAGTGCCTAAAATGGAAAAACGATAAATCAATCAAACAGAGTAAGGTTGTATTAAATATTTTTATTGATTTTTTAAAATTAAGAGTTATTCCCAAAAAAGACTCTGCCCAAGATGTATTCAGGCAATACATTGCCCGACCATTTAAGCCTAAAATTGAAGGAAAATTAGAAACATGGATAGAGGTTGGTCTTGACGGTAACCCTGAGATAATAGAAGAGCTTAATAAAAAAATTAAGCAAATTGAAGATTTCGGGAATAATATTGGACAAGAGCTTCCCGATAAAAAAGAAATTGAACAAACAGTAGCTACCACTAATATACAAAACGAAAATGCTAAGGATGAAGATTTATTTTCAGATATAAAAATTCATAAAGAAGAATTTATTCCCGAATTAGACCAACCCATTTTGGTACCTTGGGATTTTTCAACGGTTGCAGATAATGCATTACAACATGCTGTAATGTTTGCACCCATACTTGGCGGAACAATCTACCTGCTTCATATTGTTAAAAAAAGTAAGGAAATTGAGCCAACTACTGCAAAACTTAAAAAAATTGCCGAAGAAGCCTTTATCAAATATAAGATTAAACCCGAAGTATTGGTAAAAGAAGGAAATATTTTTAAAACAATCACTGAAATTGCCAATGATAACAAAGCGAAACTTGTGGTTATGGGAACGCATGGCATAAAAGGAATCCAGAAACTTACCGGAAGTTGGGCATTAAAAGTTATTACCGGAACGAATACTCCATTTGTAGTGGTTCAAAATGCACCGCGAGCTCAAAAAATTGAGAATATTGTGTTTCCTGTTGATTATACCAAAGAAAACAAACAAAAATTAAAACAAGCACGCTTATTATCTAAATATTACGACATTAATTTTACACTTGTTGTTGCAAAAGATATTTCAAACCCGCAATTTGTAAAGAAAACAAAAACAAACCTGAATTATGTAAAAGCATTTTTCAAACAAAATAATATCAGATATGAAGTTAAAGCTATTGTAGGAACAGATAGCTCAACCGAAGCTGCATTAAAATATTCAGCAGAACACCTTCCCGATTTAATTATGATTTTAACTACTAAAAATCTTAATTTGCAAGATTATGTATTGGGCGCAGAAGAACAAAAAATTATTGCCAACCCGCAAAAAATACCGGTAATGGTCATTAACCCACGAAAAGTTATTTATGCATCCTACGGTGCTTTTGGTAATGCTGTCTAAATATTTCTTAATGCATTACTAAATATCTTTTCAAGATATTCAAACTCTTCAATGCCTACTGAGAGCCTTAATGCACCCGGATAAGGATATTTATCTGCCCAAACTGTTTCTATCGGTAAAAAAATAGTTTCAATATCACCAAGAGTTGGTATCAAATAAAAGTACTTACTTATTTCATCCATAAATAAATTACACTTTTTACGCTTTTCAGTATCATTTTCTCCGGCAAATTGTAAACTAATCATAGCACCAAAACCTCTATTCTCAAATAAATCAACAGCTTGCTCATAAGTGGTGTGAGTTTTTAATCCCGGATAAAAAACCTTTTCAACTTTTTCAGAATTATCAAATAAATGAGCCAGTTTAAAAGCATTTTTGCACTGCTGATTAAAACGCAATTTAAAGGTATGAAGTTGTTCATTTAGGCGATAAGCATCATCAGGACTTATCATATGCCCAATAAGTTTACGATATTCTATGGCTTCTTGCATGAGTTTTTTACTATTTCCACAAACAACTCCGGCAGTGAGGGTTCCATGCCCCGCTAAATATTTAGTAGCACTGTGAACAACAATATCTACCCCATATTTCAGGGGTTTCCATAGATAAGGAGTAGCAAAAGTATTGTCAATCACAACTATAATTTCACGTTTTTTAGCTTCGTTGATAATTTGTTTAGCATCTGCAACAATTAGCATAGGATTTGAAACAGTCTCTAAATAAAGTAATTGTGGTTTAAACTCATCCATTAAACTTTTGAGTTTTTGTAAATTGTACATTCCATTTTTAGATGAAAAATGAGCTGTTTTAATTCCTCTATGCTGAATTAATACTTTATCGATATATGTATTTGTTCCACCATATATATCACTAAAAAAAAGCCAACGGTTTCCGGCAGCTTTCTGGAATATTGATAAAGCTGTGTCAATAGCAGCCATCCCGCTTTGAGTTAACAAAGCCCACTCCGCCTCTTCTATCTGCCGGATATGTTTTTCCGTAGCTACAATACTTGGTTTTCGGTCACGCGAATAAATATAATTTTCCGTTTCTTGCGGATGATTTAGCTCATCTGCAAAAGCCCTTTTCGTATTTTC
>JAKIUH010000447.1 GCA_021647685.1 Bacteroidales bacterium | reverse complement strand
GTGAAGTGCAGATGTATAGAAATACTTCAAACTGAACAAAATACAAAAGAGGTGTGCAGCTGAGCAGCTAAAAATATAATTGTTTGTATATAATAAATGCATGCTTTTTCTGATATTTTAGTGAAAAACCTTGCATTTCAAGGCAATAATGCAAACATAAAACACTGATTAATAATTTATTTAGCGTTTTTCAGCAAGCCCTACGTAGTAAATCGATAGTACAGAAAAGTATTATTTTGTAGGTTCTATTAGCATTTTAAAAGGTAATACACAAAACTGCAAATTAGAAATATTTAGGACTTGCTGAAAAGCTCAATTGAGTGTTAAATATTGTTTATTGGATATTTTTCAAATTATAACTTTCCATAAATTGTTAGTAAAACCATTTTGTATAAACCTACCAATTCACTTCTTTTCTTCTAATTGGCATAGTCATACAGCGGGCACCACCACCGCCACGAGCAAGTTCTGAACCTTCAATGGTTACCACATATTTTTGATAATCATTGAGATTTACTTTACCCGAAATAACATCTTTTGCTTTAATTACTTCCATGCCTGCTTTATTGAGTTCTCCAATGGTATGTACATTACGCTCATAACCAATTACTTTTCCGGGACCCACTGCAAAAAAATTAGCTCCACTGTGCCATTGTTCCCGTTCTTGTATCCATTCATTTTTACCTCCGCATAAAACAGGTTCTAAATCAATACCAAGTTTTCTCAAAACCTGAGGAATATTTTCTACATTTTTAATCGATTTTACTTCTCCATTATCTATCTCAATATGAATGGTTTGATATCTGTTTTGTTTTAAGATAATGGGCTCATATACCATACATTTGTCTTTATCAAGAAAAGTAAAAACCATGTCCAGATGGATAAAGGACTCCGGATTATGCGGTAATTCTTGAACAATCAAATGTCTTTTAAGCTTTCTTTTTTTCAATTCTTCAATCAAAAAATCAACACCGTATGTACTTGTTCTGGGTCCATTACCAATTAAAAAAACATCGTTTCGTGCAACCAAAAAATCACCACCTTCGACCGTGAGTTCGGGTTTACAATCATAACAGTTTTCAGGATTTACAGTTTCATTCACAATAAAATTGGGGTGATGCATAAAAATAGCTTCCATGATAAGGGCTTCGCGCTTACGTACATTATTTGCCATGCGCCCGATAAGTACTTTATCACGTACAGTCATTGAGGCATCACGAGTAAAGAAAAAGTTATGTAAGGGTTGCAATGAGTATTTTTCTTTTTGCAGATATTTTGTCAGATTATCCTTTTTCATAGGTACTCCTTCAATAAACTGCTTTGCAAGTTCAATATTTGATAATGAAAGCAAGTAATTACGTATGTCTAAAACATTCTCATTCGTACAAACTTTATTAATAATATCCGTTTTGAGTTTTTCATCGGCTAAAACCGTTTGCAATAAATCTTGTACCTCAAATGCTTGACTCAGCTTGGAAAGAACACCTTTTAATTGAGCATACTCATTTTTTGCAACGGTTAAGTTCAAGATATCACTATAAAGAGCACGTTCAGCAGTTTCAGGAGTCATGTTTTCAATTTCCACTCCAGGAGTATGTAATATGACTGCCTCTAAATCGCCAATTTCTGAATTAATTTGTATTTGGATTTTATTACTCATTTTTAAATCTTTAAATAAATAGATTCAATTTTTTTGAATTTTCCTGAGATATTTCCTAGAATGCCTTCATGCCTGCCAATAATTAAAGCTCCGCCCTCGTTTAAGTTTTCATGAAAAAATTCAAAAAGCTTATTTTGCAGCTCATGTTTAAAATAAATTAACACATTTCTACAAAAGATTAAATCAAATTTTCGTTCAAAAATATTTCCTTCCGTAACCACATCATGCTTTATAAATTGAGCTTTATTCAATAAAAATGGTTTTATTTTTATTAAATTTTTCCTCCGGTTAATTGATATGTATTTTTGGTAAGGAATATTTTTAAACGTATTGTCCTCTTTTGGGTTACTCATCATTACCGAATCATAACTTTCGATAAATTCATCAATTTCACGAAAGCGATATTGTCCTTTACGTGCAATTTCAAGCACATCGGTATTCAAATCGGTAGCTACAATTCGGGCTTTATCCATTAAACCCATTTCATTAAGTAAAATCAATACCGAATATACTTCCTGACCTGTTGAACAACCCACATGCCAAATATCAATAAGTTCCTTATCGGCATATTTAGGTAATATATCCCGCTTAAATATTTCCCATGTTTTGGTATCTCTGAAAATTTCAGTAGTATTTACCGTAATATCTTTAACAATATCTTCTAAAAAATCAGTTTTTTTCTTCATTTTCTGAATTATATTCTCCAAGCTCATATTACGGTCTTCAATAATTTTTTCAATTCTACGGGCAAAAGATTTTTCGGAATAATCAGAGAAATCATATACGGAAATCTCTTTTATTACATTAATAAATTCTTTTATTTCGGCAATTTCAACAGCCATTAAGTATTTAATTTTCTATTATTTCACAAATCCAAAGATAAAGATTTTTGTTAAGATTAAAATGATTTGAAATTTTTATCAAGTGTTTTTTTATATTTCAAAACGATACAATATTAAAACTGCCTGTAAAAAACAATACAGGCAGTAAATATCTTTTCAGTAAAAAGAAAGTGCTTTACACAACTTCTTTAACCAAATCGGCAGCTTCTTGCAAAGTAATTGCCGAGTGAACTTTTAAACCTGAATTATCAATCAATTCTTTACCCTCTTCTGCATTCGTACCTTGTAAACGTACAATTACAGGTATATTAATTTCCCCTATTTTTTTATAAGCATCAACCACACCTTGCGCCACACGGTCACAACGAACAATACCACCAAAAATATTCAGTAAAATTGCTTTCACGTTGGGTTCTTGCAAAATAATACGAAATCCGGCTTCAACGGTTTCGGCATTGGCAGTACCTCCAACATCCAAGAAATTTGCAGGTTCACCACCCGAGAGCTTGATTATGTCCATAGTAGCCATTGCCAAACCGGCACCATTTACCATACAACCCACATTTCCGTCTAATTTAATAAAATTCAAATCGTATTTTCCGGCTTCCACTTCTGCAGGGTCTTCTTCGGTAAGGTCGCGCATCATGGCAAATTCTTTCTGACGATAAAGTGCATTATCATCAATATTTACTTTAC
>JAKIUH010000446.1 GCA_021647685.1 Bacteroidales bacterium | reverse complement strand
AATGTGCGTGTAATGTTCATATCGCCATTTAACTGCATCATTATATAATTGGCATATTTTTCCGCATAACTGTCGGCTAAATCTTTAGACTCGCTTTTAGCCAATTCATGATCATTATAGCTAAGGTATCCGAAAGCAATTATATAAATCAACAAGGATGTTGGTAAAATATATACAAGTAGCTTTGTTTGTATCCTGAAATTCATCAGTATTAAATTTTATAAAATTACTTGCTAAAAGTAATATATTATTTACAAAATTAAAAATTATTTCTTTTTCGTATTATTAAGTTGCAAATATAATACCTAAATTTATCCAAAAATTACTCTTTTATTTTTGCAGAAAAATATTTTTACCTTTGAAAACAAAAAAACACTAATCACTCTATTATGAGAAAATTCATTTTTGCCTGTTCTTTTATATTGTTTGCATTATTTTCTTTTGCACAAGAACAAAATCCATCAAGTATATTATGGAAAAGTATTGAAACTCCTCATTTTCAAATAATTTTTCCTTCCGAAATTGAAAATAATGCACAAAAAGTTGCTAATTTTATGGAGATTGCTTGTAAGTACGATACAAGTTCACTCGTTACTCATCCAAAGCGTGTTTCATTAGTATTGAACAATCGAGCCATGATTTCAAACGCTTATGCAGCTCTTGCACCGCGTTATATGCAGTTTTATTTAAAACCTCCGCAAACAGTTACCGATTTAAGCAGTTTAGACTGGACGCAACTTTTAGCTATTCATGAATACAGGCATATTGTTCAATATTCAAAAAACAAAGCGCAGTTTACCAAATTTATGACTTATCTGTTTGGCGATATAGGACAATTGATGATGCAGTGGTCCATTCCCGATTGGTTTTTTAAAGGGGATGCCGTTGTTATGGAAACTGCCTTAACCAAAGGCGGACGCGGGCGTATTCCTGCTTTTGCCATGCCTATAAGGACTTACGCTTTGAGCAACCTTAACTTTTCTTATGACAGGGCATATCTCGGTACTTATCGTACATTTTATCCAAGTTGGTATCATTTAGGCTATCATTTAACTGCTTATGGCAGGGTTCATTACGGTAAATATATTTGGGATAATGTTTTAAACCGTACTTCAAAATTCTCATTTTGGCCTTATGCTTTTAGCCGCAGCTTAAAAAAATATACCGGTATGAATGTAAAAAATTTTTACAATGCTGCTATTTACGAATTTGATTCATTGTGGTCAATACAACAAAATAAGCTTCAATTTACCCAAGCTAAAACTGTAAATACAACAAAAAAACGCTCTTTTACCGATTATTATAATCCGCAATTTGACAGTGAAGGAAATATAATTGCCGTTAAAAAGAGTTTAGACGAAATTACTACTTTTTACAGGATAAGTCCCTCGGGAAATGAAGAAAAAATTAAAGTTACCGATGCAGGTATTTTTAAGGTTCAAGGTAAATATGTTGTTTGGGCACGATATATTCCTGATGTACGGTGGGGACAACAATCTTTTACCTATATTGTTATTTTAAATACTGAAAATAAAAAAGAGAGAACTTTAACAAAAAAAGGGAAATATCTTTCACCGGCGCTTTCGCCTGATGGCTCTAAGATAGCTGCGGTAAAATTTGACAAAAATCAAAAGTGCAGTTTAGTCATTCTACACTCCGGTTCCGGAGATGAGTTAGATTCATTTCAAGTAGGAAATAATGATTATATACGTACCCCTTCATGGTCAAGTGATGGTAATTTTGTTGTTTTTACCCATGCTAAATATAAAGGACCGGCAATTTCTATTTTAAAATTGAAAGATAAAGAAATTTTTAATATTAAAGCTTATAGTTTTGAGAATATTGGCAGACCGGTTTTTTATAAAGACTATGTACTCTATAATTCAAATCGTTCGGGTATTGAAAATATTTATGCAATCAATATTTTTACGCAAGATGAGTTTCGAGTAAGTTCGGGTATGTTTGGAACATTTAATCCTAATGTTTCTGAAAATTCCAATAAAATGATTTTTCAAGATTACTCTGCCAATGGTTACAATATTGCAGAAATGGATTTAAAACCTGAACGTTGGACAAATGTTGCCAAGATAAAAAATACAGACATTAAATATTATAAAACATTGATAAATCAAGAAGCAGGTAAAAATATCTTTGAAGATACCACTGATTTTAAACAATACCCGGTTTCAGAAAAAAAATATAGAAGTAATTTAAGGCTTCACTCATGGGGAGTTTATCCTTTACTTAGCTTGCTTGATATAAGTATTATGGCTGATAATTATTTGAAAACTACATCGGTACGTGCCGGATATTTGTATAATATCAATGAAAATACACACGGTGGATATTTATCGGTAACTTATGCAAAATACTTTCCTGTTTTAAGTTTATCAAGTTTATATATGCAAAACAGCCGTACTTATAATTTTTCCGATGGCAGTTCTGAGCATTTGGCATGGAATGAATTTTCAATGAATGCAGGCGTGAATTTTCCTTTTAATTTTTCGCGTGGAATATATTATCGCAAGCTAAATATTGGTTTTGGTGCTAATTTTAAATATATAGATAATAAACCGGTTCGCAGCCTTGATGAAACAGGAAGTGGTACATTTGCACCATTATATATAAGTGCTAAATTTAGCAATACCCGCAGATATGCTTATCGCGATATAGCACCAAAGTATGGACAAATTTTAGCATTGGATTACAAGCAAATTTTTGATTATGATGATTACAACGGATTTTTGTTTTCCGCACGCAGTGCATTTTATTTTCCCGGTATTTTTCATAATAACAGTATAAAATTAACTGCCGGTTTTGAACGGCAAATTGAATTTGATGCTAATAATTATCAATCCTTATATTATTTCTCTAGTAAAATGAGTATGCCGCGCGGATATGATGCGCAAACACTGGATTGGGTTTATAAACTTACCGGCGATTATAAATTTCCGCTTTTATATCCTGATGTAAGCATTGGTTCTTTGGTTTATGTAAAAAGGGTTAGTGCCGGGGTGTTTTATGATTATGCCAGAGGATATTTGGGGCAAGCAAGTGCCGAATTTAATTCAGCAGGAGGGAGTCTTAGTTTCCGGGTAAATATTTTCCGCATTCGCTATCCTATTGATATAGGTGTACAGTATGCACGCTTATTAGATAGTGGTCGCAATAATTTTTCATTTTTGCTTGCAGGATTGCCTTTGTAAT
>JAKIUH010000445.1 GCA_021647685.1 Bacteroidales bacterium | reverse complement strand
GTACCTTGTGTGTGTGGCGGGGGAAAAAACAAAAAAATAATAATAATTCAAAAATATAAAATAAAAAATATAAAAGACCAAACAAATGTGCTAACATATGGAATATCAGAGGGGAAATTAAATTATCTAAAGTAGAATTTTATGCTTGGCGAATAGTGCCCTGTTCATAATATACCTCCCCATTCCCATTATGTCACTTTTACAAAACCCAACAAAAAAGAATAAAATAAATTTATCTTTTATCGAAAAAAATATTTTCGGGGCAGTAGTCCCGCATGCAGGTTATATGTTTTCAGCCTATCAGGCAGTACATTTTTTTGAATTATTGAAACATTATTCCAAACAATTCGACACTTTTGTTATTGTAAACCCTAACCATACAGGACAGGGTGCCAATATTGCCCTTGAAAGCCATAGCTTTTGGGAAACACCTATGGGCTTAGTAACTGCCGACAAAGAATTTGCCGAAGCACTGGGCTTTACTTTTTCTGATGAGGCACACAGTCTGGAACATTCCGGAGAAGTAATGTTGCCGCTCTTACAACATTTTGTAAATTATGATTTTAAGATAGTTGCCGTTACTTTATCTGACCAAAACGTTGCCAATGCACAAACACTTGCCCAAAGAATTTTTGAAACCGAAAAAAAACTAAATCGAAAAGTTTGCTTGATTGCTTCTTCCGATTTTTCCCATTTTTTAAGCCCCGATGAAGGAAAGTATTTTGACCAAATAGTATTGGATAAAATTGCCGAAAAAAATATTGAAGGAGTTTATTCCGAAGTACGTAAACATAAAATATCGGTTTGCGGTTTTGGAACTATAATGACCCTTATGGAATACAGCCGTTTAAAACATGATAATTATCAATCAAAAATCCTTTCAAGAGGTCATTCGGGAGAAATAATTCCTTCAAATGAAGTGGTTGATTATATTTGTATTTTGTTTTATCAAGACTAAACAATATGCAAAAAGCTGTATCTTTAAAAATAAGAGGCAAAGTCCAAGGCGTAGGTTTTCGTTATCACACAAAACAAGTTGCTGATGAATTAAAAATTTCGGGCTTTGTAAAAAATATGCCCGACGGTTCGGTTTATATTGAAGCGGTTGGTGAAGATTGGAGTATAGATCAATTTACCGAATGGTGCAAACAAGGACCACCTTGGGCAAGGGTTGACAAGGTGGTTTTAAGTAAGTTGCCTTTGTTTGCGGCAGATAAGTTTGTAATTAAATAGGTAAGTCTGAAACTATTCTGTAAACAAGTCTTCTACTTTACCTTCTTTGATTATGTCATAACCAAACCTGTCTTCAAAACCCCAATCAAACTCTTTCAGATGAATTAAAGCACGCTTAATTGCTTCGGCTCTTGTTTTTCCTGCACCTAAACCATAAGTTAGCAGAAAGCGTCCGCCCGATTTACGGTCGCAGCGTATCAAAACATAATAACCCATGTTCAGTTCATGTCCGCAATCGGCTTCTTGTTTCATTTTTACAATCATTCCGGTAGCTCCGGTATCTTTTAATGCCTGATATGCATTTTGTAAAGCATCATTTAAATCTTTTCCTGAACGAATGGCATACTTAATCGAAGAACCATTATCATTTTTTTCAACAGCAAGTGCAATCTGAGCCTGTGCAGAAAAACTCATTAAATAAATTGAAAGTAATAATATAAATGTTCTCATAGTATCTGTTTTTATCAATTTAATCTTAATATTTTCTAATTCGTTCCATATCACGTTTGTTATCACGTTCTTTTATGTCATGCCTTTTATCGTGTGTTTTTTTACCTTTTGCTAAAGCAATATCCACTTTTGCAAAACCTTTATCGTTTATAAACATCTTTAAAGGCACAATTGTATAACCGGTTGATTTTACTTTTTTTGAAAGTTTATTCAATTCCCTGCGTGTTAATAACAGCTTTCGTTCTCTGCGCGGATCATGATTGGCATATCCCCCGTGCGAATATTCCGATATGTTCATTAAAATATACAATTCCAGTTTGTGTGGATTTTTGGGATTGGGAATAAACCGGCAATAAGCATCTACCAAACTGGCTTTACCGGCACGAATAGATTTTATTTCTGTACCCAAAAGTTCTATTCCAGCAGTAAAAACTTCTAAAATTTCGTACTGAAACCTTGCTTTTTTATTTTTTATAACAATATCTGATGTTCTTTTTTTCATTTTCCTCCTAACTCTTATATCACTGTACGGACACTATTAATTCTCCGGTGCTTTAAAAATTCCTGTAGTATCTGCCGGAACTGCCGGTGTTTCACCTGTATTACTCCGGTTTAAATCCCTGTCGTAAATATAAAAAGTATATTTAATAGTATCATAATCTTTAAAAAAATAATAATCCATAGTAACTTCAAAATCAGCCGTTAAACTTTTATCCTGTCCTTCCGGTGCCAAGTATTTAGTTTTATAATAGTTAGGCGCCAATAAATCTACTTTCTCAAAAACTCCATCTTTTTTATTCCATAAATCAATAAACAGGTTTTTATTTCCCAGAGTATCAAAACCCGGCAAAGTATCGCCATCGGGCAAACCGATATTTCCGTCACCATCAATTACACTCATGGTTAAAATTACTCGTTTAACATCATTTCCTAATGTATCTTTTCCATTAAGCATTTTCATTTCTTTAAATTCAATGGAAGGAATTACCGGATAAACCTTAGGCGGCTGACAAGATAAAATGCCTCCGGCAACAATTCCAATTAAAAATATGAGTGTTTTTATATTCATGATTCTTGATTTATATTTTCTACTCCAAACGGAATTTTATTTTTTCCTCATATATATCTGCACCGGCACTCCCGTAAAATTATATTTTTCGCGCAATTTGTTTTCCAAATATCTTTTATAAGGCTCTTTTACATACTGTGGCAAATTACAATAAAATGCAAATTGCGGGCTTGATGTCGGTAATTGAGTAACGTATTTTATACGAATATATTTTCCTTTAACTGCCGGCGGATTATTCGTTTCAATCATATCCAACATGTATTCATTAAGCTTTGATGTCGGTACACGGCGTTTTTTGTTTTCATAAACCTCAACTGCAGCCTCTAATGCTTTAAACACCCGTTGCTTGGTTAATGCCGATGTAAAAATAATCGGCACATCGGTAAAAGGAGCAATTTTTTCACGTATTACTTGTGCATATCGTTTGCTTGAATTTGCTTCTTTGTCAACCAAATCCC
>JAKIUH010000033.1 GCA_021647685.1 Bacteroidales bacterium | reverse complement strand
TAACTCTTCCATAAGGAATTTGTTTAGCAACTTCATAAACTTTATCGAAAAAATTGAGAGTTTCAACCTTCATCTTAAAGTTCTTTCAAGATATTAATTAACGTAAAAAGTGCTATAATACCTGTGATGCTTCCAATAATATAATTCATATTTTTTTGAGAAGTGATAGATTTGTCTTTAATCTTATCAAAGAAGAAAAGATACATGTATAGCGTTACAAAGGTTCCCGTAGCTGCCCCAGAAACATAACTAATAATGCTTGTCTGATCAAAACTTAGCCATCCTACTGATGCTAAAGTAATAGTCATATAAGCTTGATAAGGAATAGGAAATACATTTATGGCCGATAAAAAAACACCTTGAAAAAAGCGACTGTATTTACTTCTCATTCTGGGCTCAATATGTTGTTTAGGCTGTTTCTTTGCGATGAACAAAAAGTAGATGGTTATAAGAACGAAAATCACGAAAGCTACGCGTTGAAGAATATCTATAACTTCTAAATGATTACTTAAATATCGAGCAAAAATGGCAGCAATATAAGTTTGAGCAATAACAATAACACAAACACCAATTGAAAAAACAATACCTCTACTGTGACCTTCTTTTAAGCTTATTTTGGCCGCAGTCATATTTAACAAACCAGGTGGAATAACACCAATTAAAGCTATTAGTAATCCTAAAAAAAAGATAAAAGTAATATCCACTAATGCTTAATTTTAAATCTAATATACGTAATTGGTTTGTTTTGTTCTAAATATTGCGATTCGTAATACGTTTGAATACTTGTAACTTCTTCTGGGCTTCCTTCTTGTTTATACACATTGTGATTAGCATAAAGTACTTCGTGACCAGCACCATGAAGCAAACCAAGCGTATAGCCATGCATAAATTCACTATCGGTTTTTAAATTTACTACACCTTCAGGTTTTAATATGTGTTTGTAGCGTTTTAAAAATTCAGCATTTGTCATTCGATGTTTGGTGCGTTTATATTTTATTTGAGGGTCGGGGAATGTAATCCAAATTTCGTCAACTTCATTTTGGGCAAAAGCATGATCTATAAGTTCAATTTGTGTCCTTAAAAAGACCACATTGCCAATGTCTTCTTCTAAAGCTGTTTTTGCACCTCTCCAAAATCGAGCACCTTTAATATCTATACCTATAAAGTTTTTATTAGGATATTTTTGCGCTAATGCTACAGAATATTCCCCTTTACCACAACCCAATTCTAAAACCAACGGATTATCATTTTTAAAAACAGATGTTCTCCAATTACCTTTTAAATTAAAATTTGAGTCTACCAATTCATCTCTTGTTGGCTGAAATACATTTGAAAAGGTTTCATTTTCTTTAAAACGTCTAAGTTTATTTTTACTTCCCACTATTAATTAAAATTTTGGCAAAATTAAGGAAATATACCCAAGCCTTTATATGCTTATCTTTGAATTTGGCAAAAAAGTGCGTGAGGGATTGAAGTGGCATCCTTTTTTCGAGGTACCAGAAAAAGATATAGCGAAAAGCCCGACCTTGTTTTTATTGAGCGAAGGAGAAATATAAACAAGGTCACGCCAAAATTATAAAATGAAAAAACGAATTTTAATTGCGCCTTTAAATTGGGGTTTAGGACATGCTACAAGATGTATTCCAATTATTAGGGAGCTAATTTTGTGTGGTTTTGAACCCGTTATTGCTAGTGATGGTAATGCACTATTACTTTTGCAAAAAGAGTTTCCACAGTTATTATCTATACAACTGCCAGCTTATAATATTAGGTACCCTAAAAAAGGAAAGTATTTAAAATTAAGATTACTTAAAGAAACACCCAAATTACTTAATGTCATAAAGATTGAAAAAAAAGCGACAAGGGAAATAATAAAGACTTATAATATTTCTGGAATTATATCTGATAACAGATTTGGTGCTTATAATGAAAATGTCCCATCGGTTTTCTTAACACATCAATTGCAAGTTTTAAGTGGAATAACCACTTGGTTAAGCACAAAAATGCATCAGAATGTTATAAGAAATTTTAATGTTTGTTGGATACCCGATACAGATGCTAGACTAAATTTAAGTGGAGTGTTGGGGCATGTTGATTCTTGTAAATTACCAATAAAATATATTGGACCTTTAAGTAGGCTTAAAAAGGAAGATGTAAGTATTAAAAATGATATTTTGGTTTTGCTTATAAATTCAAATTCCTTGCTTTTATTTGAAGATAATAATTCTAATTGATTTCCTGTGGTAATTGCCTGATTTAACAATGCCATTTTAACAGCATAAGGCGAGGGCAAAAACAAAGACTTTGCCCCCGAATTAGTAGAATTACTGTCTTTCAGTGAAAATAAACTTGTAGGCATAAAAAATGCTGAAAATTTCATGTTAACTTATTTTATAAGGTTCTGCTTGTATTAATTCTTCAAAAATTTCTGATAGTTCGCCAAGTCCGTTAAATTCTTTAACTTCAATAATATTAGTTCCTTCTATTTTGTTTAAGTTATCTTTTACTGTTATAATTTCAGTTTTGTAATTTTCGTTTATCGGACTTACAGTTGGCGCAGGCGTTGAGTTAGACGATACTGAAACAACTCCTTCAAAATCCGTAATATGCGGTTTTTGTGTACTTGTCATAGCTCCTTTGGGATTTAAAAATGTGTTCAATAAACTACTCAAAAGTGCTTTGTATCTGCCGTTGCGGTCTGAAATTTCAGGATATGTTCTTGTTACATCGTTATACGAAAGTCTGTAAACATCAACATTACAAACAAAGGCATAAATGCCATGATTTGCAGGACGATGAAAAATATTTTGTCCTTCGTTGCTTGCAGAGCCTTTTTCTTTATTTCCGGCATCTGAAACTATTTTTGTATGAATATAGGTTTCTGTATTATTTTTATCAGGAATACCTACTGTCCACGCAAATTCAACAACAGATTTTCTCGCATGATTTCTATTTTGTTTACCAATTGAAGTAATTAAAACACCGTGCGTATCATCAATAATACAATTTTTAATTATTGCATCGGCTATTTTGTCATCTCCAAGTTTTTTTAAATCTTTTTCATCTTCCTTAGCAGTGTTTGTCAGGCTTCGTATGGCATCGCCAAAATCACTCATTAAATATCCGGGCATACATGTATCAAGGTCGATTACCGATAAGGCTTGCCCTGTTTTATCGAACAAAATATTATCAATTTTTGTATCGTTATGCACTAAACGCAAAGGGATATTTTTATTGTTTTTTATTTTTACAAAATCATCAATCAGGTAATTAAATTTTATAAATTGCTGATAAACAGCTTTTGTTTTATCAAGCCGCAATACTTTATTTTCATTAACAGCAGTGATAAAATCACGATAATATTTTTCACTGTCGTGAAAACCCGGAATGATTTCATGAATTTCTTTTAAGTCAATACCGGTTAATTGTTGAATAAAATAAGCAAATAATTTACCGGCTTCACTCACAATTTTTGCGTTTATTTTATTGTCAAGGGCTTCGTGGGGTATAAAATCGCATAAACGCCAATAGGTATTATCAGAATGAAGATAATAATAAAGTCCGTCAGTAGTGGGATAATATAAAAAAGCTTGAAAAAGCGTATTGCTTTTATTATTTTTTGTTTTTTGAGCTAAATGAGCGGTTATTTTTTTCAAATTAGACATTAAAGCAGGAACATCCGGGAAAACGGAATGATTAATCTGCTGTAAAATAAATTCTTTGCATGGTACAGCTTTCACTCTTATCAAAAAAGTTTGATTAATTATTCCGCCTTCCAGTTCTTTTATCCAAATGATATCTGATTTAGGTAAAAACTGATGAACGATATAATTTATTTTATTACTTAACAAAACTTAAAATAATTTCTTGGGATATTCACCATTCGCAACTTTTTCATTAATACTCTGTACAACAATTGGTCTATCTTCTTGATAAGTAACTCCAAACCAACGTTCATTACTCGGTAAAACTTTTACTTTTCCTTGCCCGCTTTTGATGACATTTGTTAAAAATACCGGCAAATAAAATTCAGCTTTCAGATTTTCATTATTTTCATCAAAAAATGCTCTAAAATATTGCTTTAAATATTCAAAAGCAGAAGGGGTAAATCCCATTAAATTCATTGAAGTAGGCGCATCTTCGCGCAATTCAACAATTTCGTGATTAAAATTACTTAAAATTTTACCGTTTTCTTTATAAATTTTGGTATGCTCAACCACCCGTTCAAGAAATTTATTTTTATCCAACTCGCAAATTCCTCTTGAAACGCTACCGTGCTCGGACAAAGTATTTTTGAGTTTATACGCCAATAAACAGTAAGTATAATTATTTTCCGCATCAAGTGCCTGTAAAAAGGAAGCCATTACCGTAAATGAATCTGCGCCGTAAAAATCATCGGCATTGATTACCGCAAAAGGCTCGTTAATTTTTTCTTCGGCAACCATAACCGCATGCGCCGTTCCCCATGGTTTTTCCCGTCCTTCGGGCACCGAACAGCCTTCCGGCAGATTATCCAGTTCTTGAAATACATAGTCTATTTCAATAAATCCTTCGTATTTCGAAAAGATTTTTTCTTTAAAATCATTTTCTAATGATTTACGAATTACAAAAACTACTTTCCCAAAGCCTGCACGTTTGGCATCGTAAATTGAATAGTCCATAATGGTTTCGCCCGAAGGACCAATTCCATCTAATTGTTTTAATCCGCCATAGCGGCTACCCATTCCTGCTGCTAAAATTAATAATGTTGGTTGCATATTGTTTAAATATATTTTAAAATTTTATTTTCGACGGTGTCAAGCATGTACCAATAAAGCAAAATTCATTATTTGTCAAATAATGAATTTATAGAAAAATTATTGCAAATATATTAATTACATCTTAAAATATGCAAACTATCTACTACAAAGCCAAAACCTTGTCTGTTTATCTGTAAATTTAAGGTTAAATACGTATATCTATTAGCTACAATAAATATTTTAGGCTAAAGCCTAAAACAAAAAACGAATAAACATCTCCCCGACTTAAAAGTCGGGGCTATTGATTATGCTAATATTTAATATTTTACCATAAAAACATAACTAATTTTTGCTATAAAATCAAAACATTATCCGTTTGCCGGTGGAATTAAGATAAAATATCAATATCTTTTAGCTATAATAAATATTTTAGGCTAAAGCCTAAAACAAAAAACGAATAAACATCTCCCCGACTTAAAAGTCGGGGCTATTGATTATGCTAATATTCAATATTTTACCTTAAACAATTAACGAACATCTACGACAAAGTCAAAATCGGTTTACCCATCATCGGATATAAGATAAATAATTAATCCCAAATTGTTTCTGAATGGCAAACTAATCCATTTGTAATTTGCTCCAAATTTTGCTCAGAATAAAGAAAAACAGTATAGACAACAAAGAAAAGCCTATGGCAAAACTAAAATTTTGATAAATCCAATATCCGCTTGCAAACAAGGCAGAATAAACAGCCAAGCTTCCTATAATCATAGCCAAAATAGCCATTGGAACATCCCAATAAGTGTTTTCGCTTGTAGTATTAAGCTCTGAATTAACTTTTTGTGCAATATATTTCCAACCGGGACCTCCCGGTCTGATAGATTTATAAAATGAAATTAACTTTTCATCATCAGTAGCTTTACTAAAAACAGCTACCAGCATCCATATCAATGTAGTAAAACCAACTCCGAGAATTAGTTTCATTGCCGAAGATAATTCGGGCAAACCGGTATGCGGATAGATAAAGGCAAAGTATAAGGCAACCAAAAAAGATACAAACATTGCGACAATCTCGGTTAAAGCATTAATCCGCCACCAAAACCAGCGTAAAATAAAAATCAAGCCGGTACCGGCTCCTATTTGCAACAAAATTTCAAAAGCCTGCAATGCATTTTGCAAGAGCAAAGCCAAGATACCCGCCAAAATCATCAAAGCTACCGTAGATAAACGTCCCACGAGTACCAAACGTTTTTGGCTTGCTTCTTTATTGATAAAACGATTGTAAAAATCATTGACAATATAAGATGAACCCCAATTTAATTGTGTGGAAACCGTACTCATATAGGCGGCAATAAGCGCGGCTACCACCAAACCCAGAAAACCGTTCGGCAAAAAGCTCAACATCGCCGGATAGGCAAAATCATTTTTTATAATGTGTACATCTACATTAGGAAACTGTTGGCGAATGCTTTCCAAATCGGGGAAAATAATTAAAGATGCCAGCGCAACCAATATCCAGGGCCAAGGTCGCAGTGCATAATGCGTAATATTAAACAGTAAACTGGCTTTTACCGCATCTTTTTCATTTTTTGCCGAGAGCATCCGCTGGGCAATATATCCGCCACCGCCCGGCTCCGAACCCGGATACCACACGCTCCACCATTGTATAAGTAAAGGCAAAACCAATAAACCGATTAAGGCATCGTAATTATGAATATCGGGAAACATGTTGAGCTTTGGAACAACAGCGGGGTGTTGTATCATTTTTTCCAAACCTCCGATTTCGGGCATATTAATTAAAATAACCGCTGCACCGATGGCTCCAATCATGGATATAATAAACTGAAAAAAATCCGTAAGAATAATTCCGCGCAAACCACCAAAAGCACTATAGGTAACTGTAACAACCGCTGCAACAATCATAGTTTGTGCAGGGGACCATTGCATCATTACCGCACCTATTTTAATTAAGGCAAGTGAAACCAATGCAATGACCATTATATTAAAAAAAGCACCCAAATATATTGCACGAAAGCCGCGCAGAAAAGCTGCCTCTTTACCACTGTAACGAAGCTCGTAAAATTCTAAATCGGTCATTACTTTTGAACGCCTCCAAAGTTTTGCATACACAAAAACCGTGAGCATTCCGGTAAGTAAAAAAGCCCACCAAACCCAATTTCCGGCTACTCCGTTTTGGCGAACAATATCGGTAACCAAATTAGGCGTATCGCAAGAAAAAGTTGTTGCTACCATAGATATCCCAAGCAACCACCAAGGCATGGTTCTTCCTGAAAGGAAAAAATCAGCAGCACTTTTGCCCGATTGTTTGGCTGCATATAAGCCTATTACCAGTGAAAGTATAAAAAACAAAATGATAATAATCCAGTCGATTGAATTAAGTAGCATAAATTTCTAAATTATTTTTTATTGGTTCTTTTTCTAAAATATATTCTTTTGTAATACAAATATGAAAAAAACATTGAACAATCACGAGCTTTATGTAAATTCTTTTCCCTATTCGTAAGGTAAATTCTGAAATTTGTACTTTTTTTGCATTATTTTTGAGTGTATCCTAATGATTCAATCGGTTCATGAATAAAATTACTCATAAAATAATCCTCCTTTCGTTGATTCCTTCGCTGATTATTGGCTTGGGCGTGGGCTTACTTTTTGTTTTGTTTACGGGACAATCAAGTAGCAGTTCGATTTTTGCCTATGAACAAACCATGCGCAAGGATTATGATTCAATAGCACGTTGGGAAGTAGAAACTGTTATCAGTCTTTTAAACGGTATTTATGAACAACAGCAATCCGGTAATTATACCGAAGAGGAAGCCAAAAAACTAGCAGCCTCCTTAGTGCGCAAACTCAAATACGGAAACAACGGTTATTTTTGGATTGATACACGCAAAGGCTTAAATATTGTTTCGAGTGTTAAAGCCAATGAAGGTACCAACCGCTTAAATACACAAGACGCACGCGGAAATTATATTATCAAAAATTTTATTGCAACGGCAGAAAAAGGCGGGGGCTATGTAAATTATTGGTTTCCGAAAACTATTGGGGGAAAAGCTTTGCCTAAACGAAGCTATGTAGCTTTGTTTGAACCTTATGATTGGGTAATCGGGACAGGAAATTATATCGACGATATTGACGATGCAGTTAATATAATGAAAAACAAGCAAATATCAATGCTTTACAAAGTAAGTGCTATTATTATATTAATGTTGCTAATTGCGGTGGTATCCATTGTTATTATCGGACGAAAAATTGCCCGTCCGATTGTGGTTCTATCGCAAAAAGCCAATCAAATTGCACATGGTGATTTACGCGTAAAAATTGATTTTCAATCGAAAGACGAAATTGGAATTTTGGCAAATGCATTATCGAAAATGCTTGTTCAATTAAATAATATTGTACTCAAAATAAAAAACAGTGCCGACAATATTGTTTCGGCAGGCAAATACATGAGTAATGCATCGCAACAAATGTCCGAAACTTCAAACACGCTGGCAGAAAGCACCGGACAATTAAGCGAATCGGTAGAAGAAATGTCGGCAAATATTCATTCAAATACTGAAAATTCAGCCGAGACCGAAAAAATTGCCAACCAAATTGCTTCGGATATACTATCAGGTAGCAATGCGGTAAATGAAACCAGTAATGCCATGCATACCATTACCAAAGAAATATCGGTAATTGATGATATTGCGTTTCAGACCAATATTTTGGCATTAAATGCCGAAATTGAAGCTGCCCGGGCAGGTATTCACGGAAAAAGTTTTGCCATAGTCGCTAAAGAAGTGAATAAATTAGCAGTACGAAGTGCCGAAGTAGCAAAAAAAATTGATGAACTGTCCAATTCAGGAACAAAAATATCCGAACGTTCGCAGGAAATGCTGCAAAAATTAGTACCTGAAATTCAAAAAACAGCTGTTCTGGTACGAGAAATCACTTCGGGAAGCAAAAATCAGCTGAAAGGAGCTGAAAATATTACTCAGGAAATTCAACAACTTAACCGTTTAGCACAACAAAATGCGGCTTTATCCGAAGAAACAGCCGTTAATTCGGAAGAATTATCCAATCAAGCCGAAGAATTATTAAAAGCCATTGCGCTATTTAAAATCTGAATTTAAACATGATTAAAATTAATCAAAATTTTACAAATGAATTGATTGTTAAAGCACAAAATTCCGTGCGACGAAGAACGATATACAATTTCCATAAAGAATTGAGCGATACTTTACAACGCATGCTGAATGTCATGAATAAGGACACTTATGTACAGCCACACAAGCATGAAAATCCTGATAAAAGAGAAGCCTTTATTATTTTAAAAGGCAAAGTATTGGTTATTGAGTTTGATAATTCGGGAAACCTAGTTGATTATATTTTACTGAGCAGAGAACACGAGAATTACGGCTGTGAAATTGCTCCCGGCACCTGGCATACAATAATTTGCTTAGAAGATAATTCAATTATTTACGAAGTAAAAGACGGACCTTACGTTCAGGAAACCGATAAACAATTTGCTGACTGGGCACCGGAAGAAGGTAATAAAACATGTTTGGATTATAATGCAAAACTAATTCAAAATTTATTATCTTAAGCTTTCCTTGACTTATCCAAAATAATTTTTTCTGCATTAAGAATATGCGTTTCCCATTCGGCAATAATTTCAGTAATCATTTGCTCGTATGTGTCAATTTTTTCATCAGCCTCAGCTTTTTGTTCATTCATTTTTTGCAGCAAGTTGTTCTCACTAAGTTTATGATTGGCAATCAACTCATCTATTTTATTGCTTTGTTCATTTAATTCAGATTCTATACGATACTTTTCTTTAAGTAAGTCATGAATTTCATCTTTTAATCCGGATATTTGAGTAAACAGAGATTGTTCTTTTCGGATTATTCTTGTAATATCTGTTGCAAAAAACAGAATACTTTCAGTTACGCCCTCTTCATTTAAAACCGGTGTATAAGTGGCAATTAACCATTTTTCCTTTTCATACTTTGTATGCCTGCGAACAATGGTTTCGTAAAAGTTTCCTTGTTTTACAGTTTCAATAATTTGTATCAACTCTTTACGTTCCGCCTCATTTAACATGTCCAATACATTCTTGCCTTTTAGTTCCTTAAGTGTATAACCCATTGTATTAAGGAATTTCTCATTGGCAGAGTCAAAAATTCCATCTACAGTATATTCAGCAATCAATAAAGAATTGTTAAGTGCCGTGATTTTAGCACGCATAGCTGCTTCTTTTTTGGCTGTTTGCTCCTGTAAGTTACTGATTTTTTCAAGTGTAGCCTTCATTTCTTTATCGCGCAATTCAAGCTCTTGAGCTTGTTTTTGAGTTTTTTCCAAAAGAATACTCGTTTGCGAACTGATTTGGGTAAGCGATAACGTACTGGCTATATTATCGGCTGCTTTTTGTAAAAATTCCTGTTCGTTTTCACTAAACTCTCTTAAAGAAGCCAACTCCAAAACACCAAAAACTTCATTATTATAAATTAATGGTATAAGAATTAAACTTTTTGGAACAGATTCGCCCATTCCCGATGTAACATTTATGTATCCGGAAGGAATACTCGACATGTAAATTACTCTTTGCTCAGACACACAAGATCCAACCAAGGACTCACCGGAGCGAAATTTCCGGTCAATGTACTTTCCTTCTGAATAAGCATATGCTGCAGTCAAGCGATAAATTTCTTCGCCTGCTTCATTTAGCTCTTTCATATATATCCCACCCAAAGAAGCATCTAAAAAATCAACTAATGTTTTAATTAATTTATCGGCAAGATTACGTGTATCTTCCTGATTTCTTTTTAATACTTCCGAAATTAAACCTAAACCTTTATTAATCCACTTTTGCTTTTCCTCCTCTCGCTTGCTTTCTTCATCTTGCTCCGATTTGCTTTGCAGAAACTCACTCATACGGTTAATTGCCTGTGCCAACAAATCTTTATCACTTTTAAGTTTCAAACTGCGCGAAAAATCACCGGATGCAATGGCTTCACTAATTTGCGTTGTTTCCTTTAATGATATACTAATTTCTCTAAATGCCATTTGAAGTTGTCCTATTTCGTCACGGTGCTTAATCGGCATATCTTTTTGTTCACATTCAAAATCGCCTTGGGCAACTTTTTGAGCAAAAGCAATTAATTGTTTAAAAGGGCTTGTTATATATCCTATAATCAAATATATAACCAATAAAGCAATGAATAATAAAATAAGCCCGGCAACAAAATACTTCCAAGAATTATAACTTATTACTCCCCCTAAATTATCTTGCGAACCGACTAAGCACATTCTTAAATTACCTGCATAATTTTCATTTTGCAAAATATTATGGCAATAGATATAAATATCTTGATTGTTTTTTTTAAAATTCACTTTCGTATTTTTGGCAATACAATCCGGACAAATACTTTTAATATTTTCTCCAAGAATAAAATCTTTACTGTTGGTGGCAATAATTTTATTATCTGCCGAAATATAAACTTTCAATCCATCCGGCAAACCGGTATTATTAAGCATGATATTTTCATTAATCCAATCAGTTGAAATGCAAGTTTCAATATAACCCAGATATTTTTTCCCTGAAAAAACAGGTGTTAATACAGGAATATAGCTAAAAGATGTATGTTCTTGAAACTCAAAAACAATACTACCTTCATATTCAGATAAATTCTTTTTAAAAAGTTCAAGTTTTAAATTATCCTCAGGTGTTAATGTATTTTGTTTGGTTCCTTTTAGCGTTTTAATAATATTCAAATACTGTGTTTTCATTCCTCCGCCCACAGTTTCATTACTGTCCGGTATATGAATATCGTTTTCAAAATATGCAAAAGTTATCCTATAAATACCGGAATTATTATTCACAATAGGTTTTAACAGCTTTTCAATTTCTCCGATACCCTTTTTATCATTTGCTTTTTTTGAAATTATTAGTGCAAGTACATCATTTTTTGATTTTATTCGGTCAAACTCATTTTGCAATAAAGAAGAATACTTAAGCGCATTATTTTCCATAAACCGGTAGGCTAATTTATTGTTTTGCTCTTTTATAATGGCATTATGATATACCAACATAACAACAAAAACAGCAAAAACAATTACCGAAATAATAAGGCTTAGTTTTTCTTTAAGTGAATTGAACTTCATTTTTAATTATTATTTTTCAATTTAGCTTCCAATTCTTTCAATCGTGTAATATCCACAGCGATATTAATGATTTTATATACCTTCGCTTTTTTATCTTTTATTGGAAAATAAGAAGATTTCAACCAAAACTCTGAGCCGTCGGGCATTTTAATCTGCTCCTCAAACGCAACCATCACTCCGGCGCGTAAATCGTTCCAAAAATTTCTGTACTCAATAGATTTTACATCTACTGAACTAAAATTGCTATGATTACTTCCTATAATTTCCGATTCATCCAAACCCAGTAAATTCAAATAATTGCTATTTACCTTTTTTATAGTACCATCAGGCATTAATTCTGCCAACAAAAAGCTTTTTTCAATTGCTTTTGACAAACCTTCAAGTTCTACACTTTTAATATCCGAAAGATTTTTGGCAGCCTCCATATCTTCCAAACTTTTACGCATCATTTCTTCCTGAAAGCTTAATTTATCCGATTGCTGTTTTGACTGTTCAAGCAATTTCCGTGTTTTGGTATTGATTTGTACATTATTAATGGTCGAGGCAATATTTTCGCCCAATTTCTCCAAAAACTCAATCTGATAATCCTCAAATTTATTAAACGATGCTATTTCAATGGCACCATACACTTCCATATTCATCAACAAAGGAACAATTAATAAATAATTCGGTTCCAGCTCACCCAGCCCTGAAGTAATTTTCAAATAATCTTGTGGTATTTCCGAAATATAAATTGTTTTCTTTTCATTATAAATCCTGCCAATTAAGCCTTGTTCAGGATATATTTTCCGGTTAATTAACCTTTTTTTATCATAAGCATAAGTAGCCATTTGTTCAAAATATACATCATCAGGATTGTCACTATTTAAAAAGAAAAGTGCTCCCTGATTAGCATTCAAATAATTAACCAAATTATTAATCAAATTATAACTCAGTTCTTCAATATCATCCGTATATTGTTGTAAAATACTTACAAATTTAGATAATCCGTCTGCTTCCCATTTCCGCAATTGTGCTTCTTTCTCACCTTCACGCTCAATTTGTAAGGCTCTTTGCAATTTCTTATCCAGCTTAATCAAATTCTTTCCTATACTATCCTTCTCTAAAATTACCGGAAGCCTATTGCCCAAACGGTTATTTGATAATTGCTTAACCAATTTATCCAGCTCTAAATATCGTTCAGAAATTTGATTAATGTGCCGATAGACCTCTTCGTATTTTTTTGAACTGTACTCAACTTTATCCACCATACCCTTGTCTGAAATATCCCGAATTAAACGTGAAATAGTTCTAATTTCTGCAGATACACGGTCATTCAGATAATTAATGGCAAACTGAAAACCAATGAGAAATAAGATAAACCATAAAACAATAAAAAAACTCTCTTTATTTAATTTAGCGTAAACCTCATTTTTTGGAAAACTTATACATACAAAACTATTAATCAGATTATTATATTTAAAAACAAGATACCAATCTTTACCGGTTTCATCTTCGGGCCAAACATAGTTTAATATCCCTTGTTTTCCTTTATGCTTTGCTAACTGTTTAAACATTTGCGTATCGGAAAAATCCATACCGCGCTCCTTTGGATGTATGGATAAACGTCCCTTATCAGTAATAATAAAAGCATAACCTTCTTTAAAATACTTGCGCCCGTCAAAAATTGCTTTTAGTGCGCGCCCAATACGTTCTTTTAGTCCTACATAGTATAAACCGCGAATTTTCCCCTCAATATACAACGGACGATAAATCGTCTGATACCAGGTTCCGTTTTTATAAATCCGTTCTCGATATTGATTCCCTGCTTCAATTGCTTGAACAATCTCCGAAGAATTTAAAATAATATCGCCCAGCAAACGCTCTTCGTTTGTATTTACAATATTTGTAGAAATATTAACATAGCCCCAAGGTGTTTTCTGATATATTGATGCATCTACTCGCGCAATTTTCCGTAATTCATCAACAATAAAATAGTTTTGCGTAAACGACATATCATCAACATACCACTCATGTATTTTTACCTTCATCGGCTTATGCGATATAGGGTCAACAGCGTCAAAAACAATATTTGCCGAATCACGCTCTTCAAAATAACTAAACTCATTAATTTTATATTCGGCAAAATTCGATGCCATATTCAGTATATCCTTATCTCTAACCCTGTAAAGCTCAATTACATTGTTTAATTCTTCAATTTCATTATAAAAATTATCGCGCGTTTCCGCATAAATACTTTTTCTTGCCTGATAATAAAGCAAACCACCAAGGATAACAAACAACAGTATAATACTACCATTCACAACCAAATGGACTCTGGAAAATATTTTCAATGCTTTAAATTTCATTTTCAGGTATTTACAATTAAAGCCGCCAAAACTGCCTTATTTTTGAACTATAAAAATAGAATTTTTTTAATAGTTCTTTACATTTTCCTCCGTTTTTTTTCAAAAATTATCACCCAGTAACAATACACAAATCTTGCCATTATTCTAAATTTGGAAGGCTTCGGGCTTTCCGCTCATAGTCCTCAAAGCAAAGCCGGCAAAACATCGGTAAAAAAGTAGCTCTGTTCCGCCGCTCTTTTTTACCGTGTTTTGCAAGCGGCTTTGCTTTTGCGGGCTATCCGCTGCAATCCCTGCCTCACAGATATGCGCTCGCAAAAAATAAAGTACCTGCAATACAAACACAAAAACACTAAAAAAACCAAACATTTGTCATTTTATTTGTTAAAAAGACATTATAACTTTGCAACAAAAGAAAAAAATGAAAAAAGGACGTGAAACAAAACCACATATCGGAATCTTTGGACGTAGAAACAACGGAAAAAGCTCTTTAATCAATTGTTTGGCAGGACAAGAAATAGCCATTGTTTCAGACACGGCAGGTACCACAACCGACCCTGTAAAAAAATCATTTGAAATTACAGGCTTTGGTCCCGTTATATTTATTGATACAGCCGGTATTGACGATGAAGGCGACTTAGGAACAAAGCGTATCAATAAAACATTAGATATTGTTAAAATTATCGATTTAGCCATATTAGTAATTATACAAAATAAATTTGGCGAATTTGAAAAAAAATTAATTCAAGAATTCAAATTTTACGATACACCTTTTTTAATCATTCATAACAAATCCGATTTAGAAGCACTTAAACAAGAAACCATTGATTTTTTAAAAAAGAATTACGAAATCAATCCAATGAAATTTAGTACTTTGAATTGCAAAAAGCAAAACGATAAACTTGAACAAATTATTAATAAAATAAAAAAATTAATTCCCGAAAATGCCTATAAAACGCCTTCATTAATAGGCGATTTAGTTAGTTATGGCGATATCGTTTTACTGATTACCCCCATTGATATAGAAGCACCCGCCGGTAGGATGATTTTACCGCAAGTACAAATGATACGCGATATTCTGGATAACGATTGCGTAGCTATTGTTTTAAAAGAACGCGAAGTAGATGCATTTTTACGAAAAACAGGCATCAAACCCAAATTAGCAATTACCGACAGCCAAATTTTCCTAAAAGCCGATGCATCAATCCCAAAAGATATTCCTTTAACCGGCTTTAGCGTGGTACTAGCCCGCTTAAAAGGCGATTTTGATAATTACCTGAAAGGTACACCCAAAATATCCGAACTTAAAGACGGCGACCGTATTCTTTTACTTGAATCTTGCTCACATCATGTTTCTTGTGATGATATAGGCAGGGTAAAAATTCCGCGTTGGATTTCAAAATTTACCGGAAAAAAATTAGCCTATGATGTAGTAAGCGGATTGGATAATCTGCAAAGAGATATTCATGATTATGCATTGGTAATTCAATGCGGAGGCTGCATGATTACCCAAAAACAAATAAAAAACCGCTTGAAACCAGCCATTGAAGCCGGTATTCCTGTCACCAATTACGGCATGGCAATTGCATGGGTTCAAGGCATTTACCACAGAGCAGTAGCACCATTTTTAAAAGAAGCTGAAACTGATAATACAGACTATTTATAAATCTGTCTATAATTTTCGGTCTCTGCGTTTTACTTGTGTTGAAAACAGTCATATTTACCCTTAAATCCGCCACAAGTCATATGATTAACCACCATACGATATAAATAACCAAGAATAAGACAATTTCAATAGAAAATTTGCACCTCTCATAAAAAGTACTTATATTTGTACTTATTTAATAACTTTACACAAAAACAGATATGATTGCAGCAAATTTTACAGAATTCAGAACTGAATTAAAGAAATACCTTGATAATGTTGAGAATAACAATGAAATTTTAGTAATAAAAAGAAAATCAGGAAAAGGAACTGTTATGATCTCATTAGAAGAATACAATTCAATTATGGAGACTGTTCATCTGTTAAGCTCAAAAGCAAATGCGGACAGACTTTATGAATCTATTCAACAAATGAGAGACGGACAAATAATTTCAAACCCTGACTTAATTGATGACTAATGAAACATCCATGATTAATAATAAACACACAGGGAGATGATTATTTAGCACAAAAAAATAAGCTACTACCCTGATTATAGTGATGTTCCATGTGGCAATATAAATAATTAAAAAAATAATCACATGAAACATCCATGATTAATAATAAACACACAGGGAAACTTAGCAAAGCGATCTCACGAACTTGTGAGTAATGATTATTTAAATACAAAAATAAGCGAAACCTCTGATATTAGTGGATGTTCCATGAGGCAAATTCAAATAATTAAAAAATAAACTCATGAAACATCCATGATTAATAATAAACACACAGGGAGATGATTATTTAACACAAAAAAATAAGCTAACCCCCTGATTATAGTGGATGTTACATGTGGCAATAAAAATAATTAAAAAAATAATCACATGAAAATTACTTTTTCAAAAAATTCATGGGAAGATTATTTGTCCTGGCAAAAGGACGATAAAAAAGTACTAAAAAAAATTAATGAATTGATTAAAGACATCCAACGAACGCCATTCCAAGGTCTTGGAAATCCGGAACCTTTGAAATATGACTTATCAGGCTTTTGGTCTCGAAGAATCGACCGAGAACATAGACTAGTTTATCAGGTATTTGACGATGATATATTGATTTATAGTTGCAGATATCATTATGACAGATAAATTATGCAGCTTAACTAAAAAGATAACTGACTACCCAACGATAGGCGTTGAACCTCACACCACCTATGTACATTACTCATATACAACAGTTCAATAGTCAAAAAACAATTCAAGTTATTCTTGTTAATTTATTCGCTACCGCAAAATAAACCACTTATTTATCACTTCAGCTATATTAAAAGCAAGGGCTTTAAATCTTGCCGCAAGTCATATGTTCACCAAGATTCACCACACAGCCAAACGCTATTTTAACTTTCTGTACTTTATCCTTTTAGGTGCGGTATCTCCCAAACGTTTTTTGCGATTTTCTTCATATTCAGAATACGAGCCTTCAAAGAAATAAACTTGTGAGTCGCCTTCAAAAGCCAGAATATGTGTAGCAATACGGTCAAGAAACCATCGGTCATGTGAAATTACCACAGCACAACCTGCAAAATTTTCCAAACCTTCTTCCAAAGCACGCAAGGTATTTACATCAATATCGTTTGACGGTTCATCAAGCAACAAAACATTGGCTTCTTCTTTTAACGTAAGTGCCAGATGCAAACGATTTCGTTCACCTCCGGAAAGCACACCACATTTTTTTTCTTGATCGGCACCTGTAAAATTAAAACGCCCCACATAAGCACGGGAATTTATCAATTTGTTTCCCAGTTTTATTTCTTCACCTCCTGCAGATATTACCTCATATACTGTTTTCTCAGGATCAATATCCACATGCTGTTGATCAACATAGCCAATTTTAACCGTTTCACCCACTTTAAAAGTTCCTTTATCAGCTTTTTCTGTTCCGATAATCATTCTGAAAAGCGTAGTTTTTCCGGCTCCGTTAGGACCAATAACTCCAACAATACCGTTAGGGGGAAGGCTAAAGTTTAAATCTTCAAACAGTAATTTATCACCAAAAGCTTTGCTTACATTGTGTGCTTCAATAACCACATCGCCCAAACGCGGACCATTTGGGTTAAAGATTTCTAAACTCTTCTCTTTTTCTTTTACATCTTGATTTAGTAATTTCTCGTAAGCCGATAAACGCGCTTTGGCTTTGGCATGACGTGCTTTGGGGCTCATTCGTACCCATTCCAATTCACGTTCCAATGTTTTACGGCGTTTACTTTCTTGCTTTTCTTCTTGCTCCAATCGTTTTGCTTTTTGCTCTAACCACGATGAGTAATTTCCTTTCCATGGAATACCTTCTCCTCTGTCTAATTCTAAAATCCAACCAGCTACATTATCCAAGAAATAACGGTCGTGTGTTACGGCAATTACCGTTCCTTTATACTGTTGCAGATGTTGTTCCAACCAATCCACACTTTCGGCATCTAAATGGTTAGTAGGTTCGTCAAGCAGCAAAATATCAGGCTCTTGCAATAATAAACGGCAAAGAGCAACACGCCGGCGTTCACCTTCCGAAAGATTTTTCACCAGTGCTTCTTCAGGTGGACAACGCAATGCATCCATGGCACGCTCTAACTTACTGTCTAATTCCCAGCCGTTGTATTGTTCGATTAAATCGGAAAGTTCACCCTGCCGTTCAATAAGCTTGTTCATTTCATCATCGCTCATCGGTTCGGCAAACTTTAAATTTACTTCTTCGTATTCTTTCATTACGGCAACCAATTCGGCAACTCCTTCTTCCACAATTTCGCGTACGGTTTTGTTATCGTCCAATTCCGGCTCCTGTTCCAGCATACCTATTGAATATCCTTCGGAAAAAGCCACTTCACCTTCAAACGACTTTTCTTTACCGGCAATTATTTTCAGTAAGGTTGATTTTCCGGAGCCATTCAGCCCGATTACACCAATTTTTGCCCCGTAAAAAAAGGAAAGATAAATATTATTTAATACTTTTTTGTGTGGCGGAAAAGTTTTGCTCACCCCCACCATTGAGAATATTATTTTTTTATCGTCTGCCATAGTTAAATCTAATTTTTTAATCCGCCGGTAGGCGAATAAACTTTCTGTCTTCTAATTTTTATATTTACGCAACCCTTCCGTCTCCAAGACGCACTTTATAATGAGCACTAAACTTGCCTTTTGAAATAGCTTGCAATTTACCTTTTAATAATCGTTTTGTCAAAGGCGAAACTTTATCGGTAAATAAAATACCGTCTAAATGATCGTATTCGTGCTGAATAACCCGTGCCGCCATACCTTCAAAATATTCATCATGAAATTCAAAATTTTCATCATAATATTCGATGCGGATTTTTGTTTCTCGTTTTACTTCTTCTCTAATTCCCTGAATACTCAAACAACCTTCTTCCATTGAAATAATTTCACCACTACGCTCAGTAATATGTGCATTAATAAATACTTTTTTAAAATCTTTTAATTCAG
>JAKIUH010000444.1 GCA_021647685.1 Bacteroidales bacterium | reverse complement strand
GGTAAATATCTATTCCGGTAACTTTTTCAGGATGAATGCGAAGGCTGGCAATTGCGAAATCACCCGTTCCCGTGGCTATATCTAAAATAGTGTTAGGATGATAATTTTTTAAATAATTAACCACTTTTTTGCGCCAAAGTTTATCAATGCCCATTGAAAGAAAATGATTTAAAAAATCATATTTTGGCGCTATATTATCGAACATTTGAGCTACTTGCTCTTTTTTTGTTGCCTGTGAATTTTTATAGGGTGTTACCTTATTTTCCATATCTCTGATAATTTTTTGTGCAAAAATGCTAAAAAAATATCTATTTTTTGAGGAACATACTTTATTTTTATAAATTCGACATATTTTAATATAAAAATCTATAGATAAAATTATGGGGAAAACAGTATTGATTACAGGAGCAACGGCAGGTATAGGTAAGGCTGTTGCCGAAGAATTTGCAAAACTTTCATACCGGATAATTATTTCCGGCAGAAGAGAAATTCGCTTAAAAGAACTAAAGACCTATTTACAAGGAGAATACAAAACAGAGGTTTGCGAAATGCCCTTGGATGTTCGGGATAAGAAATCGGTTAAAGAAGCTTTTCTTGCTTTACCTGATGATTGGAAACATATTGATATTTTGGTAAACAATGCCGGACTGGGAACAGGTTTTTCGCCTATGGATAAAGGAAGCATCGATGATTGGGATACTATGATTGATACCAATGTTAAAGGAGTACTTTATGTATCAAAAGAAGTGATGCCCGGAATGGTGGAGCGAAAATCAGGACACATTATTAATATTGGTTCAACTGTGGCAAAACAGGTGCCTAAAAATGTTAGTATTTATGCTGCCACCAAACATGCACTAAATGCTATTACACAAGGTATGCGTGCAGAACTTTTGGAACACGACATAAAAGTTACACAAGTGAATCCGGGATATGTGGAAACTGAATTTGCTTTAGTGAGTAAAAAAGGTGATGTAGAAGAAGCTAAAATGGTATATGAAGGTTTTAAACCTTTAGAACCTAAAGATATTGCAGAAGCGGTTCGTTATGTTGCTACTTTACCCGAACATGTTAATATTAACGATATTTTGATTACGCCACTGGCAGAAGCTGATGTTTTTAATGAAAACAGAAGTGGCGAAATTCCGAAACTTCAAAATATAGAAAACGGTATTGCTTTGGTAACAGGAGCTACATCAGGTATTGGAAAAGCTACCGCTTATCAATTAGCTGAAAAAGGCTATCATTTAATTATTACCGGACGCAGAAAAGAGCGTTTAGATGAATTGGCTGATGAATTGAATGAAAAATATAATTGTAAAACAATTATATTGAATTTTGACATTCGTGAAAATGATGCAGTAGAAAAGGCAATAGATAATTTACCCGAAGAGTGGAAAAATATTGATGTTTTGGTCAATAATGCCGGTTTAGCAGCAGGTGCAGACCCAATTTACGACGGACTTCTTGATGATTGGGAACGTATGATTGATACCAATATCAAAGGATTGCTTTACATCTCTAAAAAAGTGATGCCCTTAATGATGAAGCGTAAAACCGGTCATATTGTAAATATCGGCTCAATTGCCGGCAAACAAGTTTATCCGAACGGAAATGTTTATTGTGCTTCTAAATTTGCCGTAGATGCACTTACCAAAGGTATGCGTATTGACTTGTTAAAGCACAATATCAGAGTTACACAGATTGCCCCCGGTGCTGTTGAAACCGAATTTTCCATTGTTCGATATCATGGCGATAAGGATAAAGCCGATAATGTTTATAAGGGTTATACCCCGCTTTTTGCCAAAGATATAGCCAATGCAATAGTATTTGCCGTAACACGACCGGCTCATGTAAATATTGCCGATGTATTAATAATGCCTACAGCACAGGCAAACCCATATTATTGGAATAAGAAATAAATAAAAATAATGCTTTTATTCTGAAATTAATTCAGGTAAAAGCATTATAATAGTATTTGTAGTCTGTGAGTTATTTTTTAAGGTACAATAAAAGATAAGGTAGATGATGGCACTTTATTTAAATTTGGAAATATTCTTTTTCCTGTATAAGGGTCAATATAATCATTACTGTAATATGAGTCAACATAAGCTTTGTAGAGTACCTCTGTTCCTGAGCTAAAGCCTAAATTTAAAAGGTCTTCCTTGTCTAACCTGAGTATAGGTGAACCATATCCTGATATTTCTATTAAATCCGAATGCCACTTAGCGTCAAGATAATCCGGCTCGGAATTAGTACCTTTATACTCTGTTAAAAAAATCCGAATATACTTTTTACTATTAATCTTAGGAGCAGGCTCAGTTAAAACATAAAAATATAAGGTATCTTCAGTTTTTTCCATGACTATTGAACTGATTTTGGTTGTGGAAATTTTTCCTAATTTTGGAATTTCTTTAATAAGACCATCACCGGTATTTTCAAAACCAAACACTTTATATGTACCATAACCTTCTTTCTCATAAATTAGATTAAAAGTACCTTTGGGAAGATTTTTCAATTTAAAGTTGCCGTTTTCGTCAGTAACTCCATAGATACCTAAAGTGGTATCTTCAACGCTTACAGTCATACCCGAATTATCTGTGGGTGTTGCTCCTTCATCAAACAATTTAACACTTCCTGTAACATAAGTATCAATTGTATTTTTTTCAGTACAGGAAAAAAAGGTGAATGCAATTAAAATTAGTGAGGAAATAATAATTTTCTTCATGATAATTAATTTAAGGTTAAGGGCTTTATTTTACTGTTTAAACAAATATAATAATAAATTTTCAATTCTGGTTATATAGCTGACAATTAATATGTAACTGTTGATGAAATTCAAAATTTAATACTTTTAAAAAGCAAGCTTTTTAGTTTAAAAACAAAACAATCTTTTTTCTTATAGCAATAAATATTAATTTTGAATAGTGCTTTATGAATTTTTATCTATCAATAAAAAATGAAACTAATGAAAAAGGAAGTAATTTTATTAATGATTGCGACTTTATTTTTAAGTTATTGCAGCAATCAAGAAAACAATTTTATAAAAAAGCTTATTGAAAAAAATAAGGCTTATCAGTCCATACATTTTAAAGCAAATCAAAAATACTATTATTCAAACGGAATTGATACTACTTTTACCCCCTTTGAACTTTGGGCAGTACGCGATTCAGAAGATAGTAAATTAGGCGCATACGTTTGGGCAGATAATAATTA
>JAKIUH010000032.1 GCA_021647685.1 Bacteroidales bacterium | reverse complement strand
TGCTTGTCCAATCCAGTCGTCGCGCATAATCCTGCCCGGAAAAAACTCAATAGCTTCGTTTACCTTTTCACGGTCTTCCTCAGTAAAATTGGCAATTTGCCTATATGTATAAATACCTAATACGTTTAATTTTTTCTCGATAAAAGGTCCTATTCCGCTAATTATTTTTAAATCGTCTTTTTCTTCTTCTTGTGCTGTTCCAATTCGTTCAAAATTAATATCCTTAGCTTTTTCTTTAATACGTTTCAAGGCAATTTCTTCATCTGTTTCAGGTACTTTGTTTTCAAGTTCCTCATTTTTTTTCAAACAATCTTGCAAGTCCCTGTATTTTTCATCAGTTTTGTCTTTTTGTTTTTTAAGCTCTTTTTCAAGCTCGTTGATTTTATTGTTCAATTTATCGTAATTGTATTTACGCCAAAACCATGCTATTAAAAAGCCTAAAATAGCTGCAATAAGCAGCATAACAACAATTTCTAAAATATGTGTTCCCATAATTATATTAATTTTTACTTAATTTAATTTCTACTCTGCGATTTTGTGCTCTTCCCAAGTCTGTATCATTATCTGCAAGCGGATTATTTTCTCCCTCAGCTCTAAGCGCTATTTGTTCTTCGTTAATGCCAAGTTCTAATAATTTTATTTTAATAAACTCTGCTCTTTTACGCGAAAGCTCCATATTTACGGACACGCTACCTTTATTATCAGTATAACCTGTGATTTCAATAGTTTCTCCGGCATTTAGTTGTAAAAATGTTTTTAAATCGCGTGTAAAATTGTTAAAATCTTGCGGGAAGTTTTCATATTTATCAGAATTATAAGGAAAGCCTGATAATGTATATCCTTTGGATATTTTTTCTTTGAGTAGTTCATTACGCTCGTCGGTTTCTGTTTTTTGAATATTAACTTTCACAGTTACCGTATCGGATATTTTTACTGTTGATTTTGTCGCTTGACGGATATTTTCTTGTTTTTCACAATCTTTTTTTATTTTACAAACATACCAATACGTGGAGCCCCCTATCCATAAAATAAGTATTCCTGAGAATATGGCAGATTTTGTAGTCATACGGAATAAGTTTTAGGGTTAATAGTATAAGCAAATGTACTAAAAAACAGTTGATTATAAAAATATTTTTAAAACAATATGTTGCTTACTAATTTTCTTTATCTTTGAAAATATAAAAAGCGAATATGCCAAAGAAAATAATTCTTGCAATTACAGGTGCCAGCGGCTCTGTTTATGCACAAGCAATCATCAAGAGTTTATTAAAACCGGAACTGCAAGTACAATATCAGGAGGTGAAGATTGTTTTATCGTCAAATGCAGAGGATGTTTGGAAGTATGAGTTGGGTTTTTTTGATAAAAAGCAAATTCCTTTTAAAACTTATGATAAAAATGATTTCTCAGCACCTTTTGCTTCAGGCTCGGCAGGCTTTGAAACGATGATTATAGCTCCATGCTCAATGGGTACCTTGGGGCGTATCGCTCATGGTATATCTAATGATTTAATCAGTCGTGCTGCCGATGTAATTTTGAAAGAACGTAGAAAGTTGATTTTGCTTACACGCGAAACACCCTTGAATTTGATACATATTAATAATATGAAGATTGTTACCGAAGCGGGAGGTATTATTTGTCCGGCTACACCTTCTTTTTATAGTAAACCGCAAAGTATTGATGAATTAATAAAAACGGTTACCGACCGTGTTTTACAATTAGCCGGTTTTGAATTGGATACTTACCGGTGGAAAGGATAAAAAAAAAAGCTGCCGGAACTCCAACAGCTTTTAAAAAAAACCAAACCTAAAATTTATTAATACTTAGAAAAACTATGCTCTTTTGCGTTTTTTTTGAGTTCGTATAATGCTTTGTTCGTGGGTAGAACTAGCCCTTCCTGATGGGTCTTTACTTTCCTGCCATTTAGGTATCCATTTTTTAACAGTACGAATGGCGTGTTGTTCAGGATACATTTCCTCAAACAACCTCCGAAAATAAAATGCTTCTTTTGTATCCGGTGTATTATATGGAAACAAATCTTTTGCTTTAGCAAATTCTTCATCAGTTATTTGTGATTCACAGAACGCTTTTAACTCGTCAATCCAACTGTAGCCAATACCGTCGCTAAACTGTTCTTTTTGTCTCCAAAGCACATCATCAGGTAAATAGGGATTTTCTTTATCATCAAAAGCTGCACGCAAAATATATTTTTCGGCTTTGCCGGATTTTCGGTCAGGTTGTTTGTCTTCCGGACGAATTTGCATTGCAGTATTCAAAAATTCTTTATCAAGAAACGGAACTCTGGCTTCTAATCCATGAGCCATTGTTGATTTATCAGCACGAAGGCAATCCGCAGTTGAAAGATTTTGCACCCTTTGTATCAGCTCTTTCTGAAATTCTATGGCACTGGGTGCATTGTGGAAATATAAATATCCACCAAATACTTCATCTGCACCTTCGCCTGATAAAACAACTTTGATTCCTGCTTCTTTAATATATTTTGATAAAAAATACATTGGCGTTGCTGCGCGTATGGTTGTTACATCATATGTTTCAAGATGCCAAATAATTTTTTTAATGGCTTTAATACCTTCTTCAACACTAAACAGTACATTGTGGTGTTTTGTCCCGATAAAATCAGCCACTTTTTGAGCAGCTTTTAAATCGGGTGCATCGGCACTAATCCCTACAGAAAAAGAATGTAACTCGCTACCTTTAGGAAGTAAGCGTTTGGTAATTGAAGCTATCAGACTTGAATCTAATCCGCCGGAGAGTAATACACCTAAAGGAACATCCGTCATCAATCGTTTTTTTGTAGATTTGATTAGTGCATCACGTAATTCATTTAAGTTTGCTTTCTTTTTTGCAACAAAAGCATTTTCCCATTCGGGCTTAAAATATTTTACAAAACCTGTTTGTGGTGTGTAATAATATCCGGGAGGAAATGCTTTCATATCAATGCATTGGTCTGATATTGCTTTCATTTCCGATGAAAAATACATTTTTCCTTCGGCATCGGTACCATAATACAATGGTTTTACACCTATGGGATCGCGTGCAGCCATAAAGGTGTCGCTATCCACGATTACAAAAGCAAAAATACCGTCCAAACGATTACAAAAGTTATAACCATAGCTTTTATATAATGCAATAATGATTTCACTGTCTGATTTTGTTTTGAATGGGTAGTTATTCAGCTCTTGGCGAAGTGCCTGATGATTATAAATTTCACCATTATGCACCATCCATGTTTCATTATTATCTGCAGGAATAGGTTGGATGCCTGTGTGCAGGTCAATAATTGATAAACGCTCGTGCGAAAGAATCGAGCCGTCTTTTAATTGCACCAGTCCGTTTTCATCCGGTCCCCGATGCGTCATTCTTTTGGACAATACTCTGATTTGTTCAGGATTGTTTTTGCCAATTGCTGCTAAAATACCACACATAAGAAAAAAATTTATTAAAATTTCAAAGCTATCTTTTATTTTATTACTTTTATTGCCTAAAAAGTGTGAAAATAAAATTTAACAGTGCAAACATAAGCAGTTTGATAGTTAAATCCAAATAAAAAAGTGAAAATATTATCATATTTTTAAATTACATTTTAAAATGAAAGTATGACACATGTTTTTTAAGGAAAATAACAAAATATAATTAGTATAATGGAAAAAAACTTACATATTGACGCATTGGATCGAAAAATTTTAGCAATCTTGGTAAAAAATGCGAAAACACCTTTTCTGGAAGTAGCTAAAATGTGCAATGTATCCGGTTCAGCGATACATCAAAGGGTGAATAAATTGACAGAGATGGGAGTTATTACCGGTTCTCATTTTTCAATAGATCCCAAAAAACTAGGTTTTCAAACTACAGCTTATGTAGGAGTTTATCTTGAAAATGCATTAATGTTTGCCGATGTATTAAAAGAAATGAAAAAAATTCCGGAAATAACACAGTGTCATTATACTACCGGACAGTACTCTATGTTTATTAAAGTGTTTGCTAAAGATAATACACATTTAAAACAAGTACTTTCCGAAAAGCTTGTAGCAATACGAGGCGTGTTACGTACCGAAACATTTATGTCTTTGGAAGCTTTAATTGATAGAGAAATACCTATCGATATATAGGGGTGGACAAGTATTTGGTTTTTTGTAACGAACATAGTTAGGACTTGCTGAAAAACGCTAAATGTATTATTAATCAATATTTTATGTTCAGTTTGAAGTATTTCTATACATCTGCACTTCATAAAATCCAAAATAGATGCACATCTGAGCTTTTCAGCAAGCCCTAGTTAATGAATTTAAGATACGATGAACTTTTTGCAGGTCGGAAGACCTGCGCTACCTATACCTCAACCTCAAAGGTGTAAAAAGAAATATTATCTTCAACAGGAATAAACTCATAGTTAAATTGGTTATTGCTTTCCAAGGCAATATCAACCAATCCTAAACCGATTTTATGTTTGGTGAGTGCAGCGGTGCGTTTAAAAATAAGTTCATCGTAAAGAACTTTTAGTTCTTTTTTGTCCATCTTTTTGAGTGTTTCTAATTGCTTTTTTAGGCTATTCGCTTTATTTTTTTCTACAAAATTACCGGTTGAAATAAAGAACTGCTTTTCTTTTTTGCAAATCATAAAAATTGCTTCTTTTTTCTTATTCATTTCTAAGGAGTGATGACTAACATTTTGTAAAGCTTCAATAATAAGGTGAAAAGCAAGTTTTTGAATATTAATAGTTTTTCTTTTTATGTTTTTTTCAACCATGTTTAGAACAGGGTCAATGACAATTGGCGAAAAATTACCTTTGTGTATAGAAATGATTTTATTTTTACAAGCTCTGTTATGAAATTGTTTTACCCAATCTAAATTAACATACTGGTTTTTATCTTCTTTTCCTTTATCGCTTTTAATTTTTATTAATAGATAAAAATAAGAGTATTCATTATTGATTTTTACAAATTCATATTCTAATTTTTCTTTTGTTTTGCGTACCATTTCAATAAATCCCAAGCCGGCTCCCCCTGCTTCAGTAAATTGATTATTGGTAAGTACTTCCTGATATAGCTTGTTTAATTCTTTAAACTCTAATGTGTTAACTTCATTTAGCTTATCTGTTACATAAGCAATTCTTGTGTTATGTATTATGTTTGCAGATATAATATAAAAATGTTGTTTTATATTTCGTACTAAAAAAAGTTCGTCCAGATAGCTTTCGTCTCTATTTGCGGGTTCGTCTGCGTAGCGGGTAATGTTTTGAAAACTCTCAATCATAAGGTAGGAGAGTTTATGTCGTATTTTTCGTAAACTGCTGTGTTTTACAATGTTGTTTTCAATTAAATCAACAGCATTCATTACTATATTGTTGGCAAAATAGCCCTGATAAGCAAAACAGAACTTATCATTTTCAAAAGTTTTGAAAACATCATATGTTAGAAAAGTACTTTCCATGTAGGCTTTAAGCTCATTTTTCTTTAAAGCACTAAATTAATTATTTTTTTGTAAAAATTAAGTTTTCCATAAATATGTTTTCAAATTCTTCTTTTAGATGTATGAATATTTACTTTTATTTGCAAAAAAAGACTTTAACCTTAAGGTTAAAGTCTTTTTTTAAAAACCTTGTGAATTAGTTGTAATATTAATAATTATATGCTTTTACCTCAAAATAAGATTGTGGATGTTCACAGGCAGGACACATTTTCGGAGCAACTGTTCCTTCGTGTAAAAATCCACAATTTCTGCATTTCCAAACAATTTTATCGTCTTTTTTAAACACTTTGCCTTCTTCTAAATTGCTGTATAATTTTTTGTAACGCTCTTCATGAGCTTTTTCAACTTTAGCAATCATTTTAAAAGCTAAGGCAACATCTTTAAAACCTTCTTCTTCTGCAATTTTTGCAAATTCAGGATACAATTCGGTCCATTCTTCGTTTTCACCTTCTGCACTGGCTTTCAGATTTTCAAGTGTTGTTCCGATAATTCCTGCCGGATAAGCAGCGGTTATTTCAACCATACCACCTTCTAAAAATTTAAAAAAGCGCTTTGCATGTGCTTTTTCATTTTCGGCAGTTTCTTCAAAAATTGCAGCAATTTGTTCTAAACCTTCTTTTTTTGCTTGTTTTGCAAAATAGTTGTAACGCATTCTGGCTTGCGACTCGCCCGCAAAAGCTTTTAACAGATTTTGCTCTGTTTTAGTTCCTTTTATTGATTTCATATTATCTTAATTTTAAATTTAAACATTTAGCCTATAAAATTAAAGAATTTGCCGGCAATAGAATAATCAATACTTTGATTTTTGAATAATTTAGTTTCATTATAAATAAAAAACATAAATAAGTAGCAGAAATTAAATCGTTATCAAAATCAAAGTTCTGTTAAATTTTAGGGTTAAACTTTAAAATCTGTCATTTTTTCATTTTCGTTATAATAGGTATGTCAATTTAACGTTTTTTTTAATTTTTTAGCTGACATTTTGTCTTGTATTGGGTTCTGTGTTGCTTGATTAATATATTGATTTACATGTATTTAACATTTTTTAACAGAGCTATAAATCTGCTTGGCATTTTGTTTGAAAAAACAGGTGGTGAAAAACAAATAAAACAAAAAACAAATGTTTAACCATTAAAAAAGGAGGTAGCTATGACACTGGTAAAAAGAAATGAAATGATTCCGACTATGTGGTCAAATTTATTTAATGACTTTTTTACTCGTGATTGGAATGATTGGTCATTACTAAACTATTCTGATACCAATACAACTTTACCTTCGGTTAACATTAAAGACACACCCGATGCTTACGAGGTTGAAATGGCAGCACCGGGAATGGATAAAAAAGATTTTAAAATTGAGTTAAACAATGATTTGCTAACTATTTCATCAGAGCGTAAAGATGAAAAAGAAAGCAAAGAAGGAGAAACCTATACTCGTAGAGAGTTTAGTTATCAATCATTCAGCAGGTCGTTTACTTTGCCGGGAATTGTTGAACGCGATAAAATTTCGGCTAAATACGAAAATGGCGTTTTGAAAATCAATATCCCGAAAAAAGAAGAAGCGAAACCAAAACCTGCAAAACAAATTGCCATTAAATAATTGGTTTAGCATTAAGGTAGTACTAACAACTGCCGGATAATAAAAAATTTGCCTGACGGGTAAACCTGACAGTTTTTAGCACTTTAAATTGTTGAACATATCCTGTCGGGCAATTTTTTTATGAACTTATGATAGTATTTTCAATGTTGAACTATAAAATTTAGAACTATGAGTTTATTTAAATGGAAAAGAGATAAAAAACCAATTTTTCCAAATATCGTTGAGAAATTTTTTGGAAAAAAAATTACCGACAATATATCTTCAAATGAAGAAGTTGCTACTGTACCTTCGGTTAATATATCTGATAACAATAAAGTATTTGAAGTAAATATTGCCGTACCCGGATTAAAAAAGAAAGATATAAAAATTGAAGTGCAAAATAATTGTTTAGTAATATCTTCAGAAAAGCAATATAAAAACGAGGAAAAAACAAAAAACTGGGTACGAAAAGAATATGGGTATGCATCTTTTCAGCGAATATTTCAATTACCCGAAAATGCAAATCCTGATAAAATTAAAGCTAAAATGAAAAAAGGAGTTTTACAGATTACCGTAGGTAAAAATAAAAACAAGAATTCAAAAATTCTTAATGTACCGGTTCAATAAGCGTCTTATTTTACCAAGGGGCTGGCGAATATGGCTTTTGCAATCTGTTTCTAAGCAGATTACTTCTTGCGGTAATCAAAAATATAAATAAATCATTAATTAAATATTTTAAATCATGAAAAAAGAATATTTTGTATCAGCAGCAATTGCCCTGATTATAAGTTTGTTAACATTTTACGGGGCAAAAGAGTTAACAGGGAATGAGCAAGTAATTAAAATTGAGCATGTGGACGGCACCGGAGCAAGTAAGGTGCTTTATTCGGTAAATGAAAATGGCGATTTTGAACCTGTTGATTTTACAAAAACAGCTGATAAGGTTGTAGATGCTGTGGTACATATAAAGTCGAGTATTGTTTCACAAAATAATTATATGCATCAATACCGTCAGTTACCGGACCCTTTTGGCGGTGATGATTTTTTTAGATTTTTCTTTGGTGAGCCGCAACAAATGCCCAAGAAAATGCCCAAAAGCATGCCTAATGTTCAAGTTGCAACCGGTTCGGGAGTGATAATTAATGAAAACGGCTATATTGTAACCAATAATCATGTAATTGCCGATGCTAAGGATATTGAAGTAACCCTACACGATAATCGTACTTATAAAGCAAAAGTTGTAGGTACTGACCCGACAACTGATATTGCGCTTTTGCAAATCAAAGAAAAGAACTTACCCTATTTGGCATTTGTAAATTCAGATGATGTTAAAGTTGGTGAGTGGGTTATGGCGGTAGGAAATCCTTTTAGTTTAAACTCTACGGTAACAGCCGGTATTGTAAGTGCCAAAGCAAGAAATATTAATATTAACCATGAACAATATGCCGTTGAAAGTTTTATTCAAACAGATGCTGCCATTAACCCGGGAAACAGTGGCGGAGCATTGGTTAATTTAGATGGCGGCTTAATCGGTATAAATACTGCCATTGCCAGTCCAACAGGCTCTTATGCCGGATATGGTTTTGCTGTACCCGCCAATATTGTCAACAAGGTAGTCGAAGATTTATTAAAATACGGAGTAGTTCAACGCGGTGTATTGGGAGTAATGATTCGTTCTGTCGATGGAAATCTTGCCAAAGAAAAAGACTTGAAAGTTACCGAAGGTGCTTATGTGGATAGCTTACTTAAAAACAGTGCTGCTGAAAAATACGGTATTAAGCAAGGCGATGTAATTATTTCAGTAGATGGAGAAAAAGTACTTTCTTCGGCTAAATTGCAAGAACTTATTGCACAACATCGTCCGGGAGATAAAGTAAAAGTATTGGTAAACCGCAAAGGTGCTGAAAAAGAAATTGAAGTAGTATTAAATAATCGCGAAGGAAAAACCGGCTTATTGAAGCGTGAACACAAAGAAATACTAAGTGTTTTGGGTGTCGATATGAAAGAACTTAGTAAAGAAGAGGCACGTAAATTGGATATTAAAGGTGGTGTAAAAATTACTAAAATATATGCCGGAAAATTACGTCAACAAACTCAAATACGCGAAGGTTTCATTGTTACTAAAGTAAATGGAAAAGAAGTTAAATCGGTAAAAGAGTTTATTGATGCTCTTAAAGATGTTAAGGGAGGTGTAATGCTTGAAGGTATTTATGAAGATATTCCGGGTACTTATTATTATGCATTTGGTTTATAATAATTGTTAGCATATCAAACTTAAAAGGCTGCCGATTATTTTTTTCGGCGGCTTTTTTTATATTCCAATAAATCCGCAAGTCATCAAATGGATGGGCTAATTTATAGCTATTTATTATATGATTTATTTTACTTTAATTTATTTGTCTGTTGATTATCAGTAAGTTAATTCGGTGTTTGAGGATTTAAGGTTTTAATCAATTCACGCCTTGACTATCGACAATTATAAAAAACATGCGAATATTTGGTGTTCTAAATTCGTTTTAAATAGTATGATAGTTATACTGTTTGATTATCAGCTCTTTATTGATATAAGATGTAGATATCTTTTTTTAGCGAGAAAAAAATCGTACTTTCCACTTATTGTGTTTTTGATACCACTTATTAAATAATTACGACCACTTATAAAGTGCTTTGTATTTTGCTTTTTTTATAGTTTAATAAGCAATATATTTGCATTAGTTAATTATCAAATTAAACTATAAAGCCATAATCCAAAAGAAGAGTCGCGGTGCTTAGTTTCATTTCCTTCATCAGCCCTCTTTGTGTTCTAATCGTGATTTCTTCTCTTGGATTAATTTTAGATTATATTTTATGAGGCATTTATTTATCATATTATTTGGAGTGTTTGTATGGGCAAGCGTTAGTTCTTGCGGTGATGCATCAGGGAAAAATGCAGCAGATAAGCATTTAAAAGCACAGGAATTATATGAAAAATATAAAGCTATGATTACCGAAGGTAATGGATGTGTTCCTTGTGCTGATTGTGCTTCATTAGCCTTAGCTATATCTTATGATACAAAAGATGAAATATCGGTAAGTAAGAAAAAATTGATTGAATATTATAAAAAAAATGGTACTATTCCTTGCCCTGAATTAGTTCCGGAGTTAAAAGAAATAGTAGCTCAAATACCAAAATAAATAAGCTCTTTTCATAGTTAAAAAACGATGCTTTATTATAAGCATCGTTTTTTTTAATTTTCCCAACTGTTTAATATTAAACTTCCGCTTTGTGTATCATTTTCAATTTTCAAGTAGGTATCTATTTCTTGTTGTAAATCTTCTACATGCGAAATAATTCCTACAATGCGGTTTTCTTTTCGTAAAGTTTTCAGAGTTTCAAAAACGCTTATTAAAGCATCTTTATCCAGCATTCCGAAACCTTCATCTAAAAAGAAAAAATTGCTTTTTGAACCACTCATTGATTGCACATTATCTGCCAGTGCCAAAGCCAAGGATAAAGAGGCTTGAAATGTTTGTCCGCCCGAAAGTGTTTTTACACTGCGTAGTTTACCGCCGTTTAAAAAGTCGCGTACTTCAAAATTATTATTCTCATTGAGTTCTAATTTTAGCTTTTGACCGGTTAAACGAAAAAATCGTTTATTGGCAGCATTTACCAAGTTTTCCAGATATACCGACGATACATAGTTAACAAATCCGTTTCCGGCAAACAGCGATTTTAGTGTGCGTATATTCTCGGCACGTAATTGTAGGTTTTTCAGCTCTTTTTTTAGTTTTTGTTTGTTCAAAAGTTTGTTTTCCAATTGTTGCTTATCACTTTCCAGAGCACCGGCTTTTTTGCCAAGCATTTCAGTTTTTTGTTTCATCATTTTAAAATCTTCAATTAAGCTTTGGTGGGCATCTGCATTGTATTTTTTATTTTTTGTTTCTTCGTTTAATTTTTTTAATTGTTCCGAGATATTAAAAAATGCTTGTTTAAATTCGTTAATTTCCGTGTTGATTTTTTCCGTATTCAATTTTTTGTTTAAAATGTTGATTACTTCATCAATACTTTTATAGTCGGAGTTTTTAAGAAGTAGATTTATGTCTTTTTTCAAGTTTTCAAGCCGGTTTTTATTTGCTGATAAATCTTTTTCTATGGTTTGAATTTTACCTTCAAAGCCGGCAATTTGTCTGCTTAAACTATTTATTTTTTGCTCGGCTTCTTCATATTCAGCCGTTATTTTTAAATATTTTTCATTTAAATACTCTATTTGTTTATTAATTAGTTCAGGCTTTTTACTAATCCATTCATCATAATCAATATTATTTATTTGCGCCTGCAAGGTTTCTTGCTGCGATTGTTGTTTAATTAAATCATTTTTTAAAGTATTTAAAGCGGCTTCGTATTTTTCCTTATCAACAGATGCTTTTTTATGCTCATTTTCTGTGTTTTGTAAGTTATCTTCAGTATTTTTTAATTCTTTTTTTAAAATTTCGGCTTCTTTAAAAGCAGTAAGCAGTTCAAGTTCATTAATTTTTTTCTCTGCCGGATATTTTTTTCCCAGTTCGGATAATTCGCTGTTTAATTCATTTCGTTTTTTTTCTGCATTGTGCTTATATTCAATTATATTTTCCAATCTAATCAATAAACTATTTGCCGTATTTTGAATACGAAGTACTTCTTTTTGATTTTTTTTAAGATTGGTTATTTCGTTTTCAGACTGCTTGATTTCTTGGTTTAGATTATGTTCTTCTATTTTGTTCGGATGATTTGTTGAACCACAAACAGGGCAAGGCTCACCGGTGTGTAAGTTTTTTGAATAATCAATTAGGCTCTGTTTAATGTTTAATTCTTTGAGTTTTTGTTCTTTTCCGGCAAGTATTTTTTCTATATTTTCAATTTGATTATCCAGTAAACTGTTTACTGCATCTTTTTCAATAATAAAATCCGGTTTAATATAATCTTTTAAGCTGTCTTTTAGTTCTTTTTGTATTTTTTCTTCTTTTATACTCTGATTTTTAAAATCGCTTTCGTGTTCTTTTATTTGTTTTTTCAGGTTATTAATTATTGTAAACCAATTTTTTACCTTCGATAAAATATTCAAATCAGGCATTTCATTTTTAATTGAAGAAATTTTTTGTTTTAATTCGTTTTTTTTGTTTTCAAGATTTTTGATTTCTTCAATATTGCTTTTGCTTACTTTTTCACCTTTGGTAATTCTGTTTTTTAAAACAAGTATGCTTGATTCTATATTTTTTATTTCCAATAATTTACTTAAATCAAGAGCTTGTATTTTTAGTTCTTCGCGGGCTGTATATTCAGGCTTTAACTCATTAATTTTACTTTCGTAGAAAGTAATTTGCTGTTTTGTTTCCGGTAAATTTGCTTTTTGAGTGTTTAAATCTTCTGTTAGTTTTTTAATACGTTCTTTGGTTTGTATTTTGTTTTCAACAGGTAATTTAAAATGATGAACACAATAATTATACTCTTTTAACTCTTTCTCAAGAAGTTCAAAATGTGCCTTTTTATGTTCAAGCTGATTGTAGGTTTTTTGAATATTTTCTTTTTGCTTAAAAAGTTCACTGATTTTATTCCATTCTTCGTTTTGTCTTTGTAGTTTTTCTTGTTTGGCTTTTGCCGATATTAATTCATGGTTAATTTTATTGATTTCTTGTTTTAAAATATTAATTTTTTCTTCCGAAACATCTTCTAATTGCAATAATTGACCTTGTACAACGGATAATTTATTTTCGTTTTCTTTTTCAATTTTTAGAACTTTACCGGATAAATCATACTTGTGCAGCCTAAAAAGCTCTTTCATCATTTTGGTTCGTTCGCCATCGGTTAGTTGTAAAAAATCTTGAAATTTACCTTGCGGTATGATTATGGTACGGCGAAAATTATCATAATTTAAACCGATAACTTCTTCAACACTACCGCTTGGAACAGGTATCCATTCGTTTTTTTCTTTTTTATATACAATACGTTTTAATTTTACATCTTCAAATTTTTTACTGTTGCGTTTACCGCTTACGGTAAAACGGTATTCATTACCGGCATTATTCTTTATAATTAAATCAATAAAGAAATTTTTTGACTTTAAATTCATTAAATTATAAGCCCGATTATCTCCTTTTTTATTGAGTCGCTCAATTTCACCAAAAATTGCAAACATCATAGCTTCCAAAATGCTTGATTTACCACTTCCTACTTTTCCGAATATTCCAAAAATTCCGGCACTTGTCAGATGCGTAAAATTAATTGTTTGCTCATTTTGGTATGAGTAAATGCCTTTTATTTTCAACGAAATTGGAATCATATTTTTAATTTATTTTATTCTCTAATATCCTTAAGTCATCTGATGAATTTGTAAATTGACGGACATTTATTGTATTTTTTCTTTCAGCTTAATTAAATTATTCATCTGATGACTGTCAATAAATTAGTATGATATTTGCAGATTTATGGTAATAACAAAAAACTGTTTTGGGCAAAAGCCCGTAAATCAAACAAACTATTTGCCACTTTTAAGTCAGTCTTGTTGATGGCTTTGATATTCAGGATGTTAAATCAATATTATGAATTATTGTTTCCCGAATATTAAATAATGTGTATTAAACGGATAAAAATAATTATTTTTTTTGGTATCTCAATATCTGTAAGTCATCTGATGAATTTGTTAATTGACAACCATTTATTATATAGTGTCTGTCCATAAAGTAATTGAATTGAAAATTTATCTTTTTGCGCCTTTTTAATTTTTTCGGCTTGTCTAATACCCAGGTATTTACTGCACCGAAAAAATCAAAAATTCATCAAAAATCAAAAATTCATCAAAAATCAAGCACTTTATAGACAGACACTATTTAACATCAACCCGTTTTTTTTGTATTTTTGCCTTTTTAAAAATCAAATCTAAAATTATGACCACAAAAACATTTAATGATATTTTTGAACAGACTATTGCCGAATATCATATAAAAGATGATGTAAATCAGGAATTTAAAAGTAACTATAAAGAAAACAGCCTTGAATATTTATTAAACAAAAAAAATTGGATTGATACTGTTCAATGGCATTTGGAAGACATAATTCGCGAGCCTTCCATTAATCCTGAAAAAGCATTGGAAATAAAACGCCGTATTGATAAATCAAATCAAGACAGAACCGATTTAGTTGAATTAATTGATGATTATTTTTTTGAGCAATTCAACAATGTGAAACCACTGCCTGATTCATTTATAAATACCGAAACACCTGCTTGGGCAGTTGACCGTTTATCTATTTTAAATTTAAAGATTTACCACATGCGTCAGGAAGCAGAACGTAAAGATGCCGATGCTAACCATCGTGAAAAATGTTCATTCAAATTAAATATTTTACTTCAGCAGCGCGAGGATTTATCTTTGGCAATAAACCAATTGTTTGATATGCTTAAATCAGGTAAAGCAGTTATTAAAACCTATAAACAAATGAAAATGTATAACGACCCGAACTTAAATCCTGTGTTGCGAAAAAGTCAAAAATAAAGTACGTGTTTTTATGCAAACAATTCTTTTCATTCGTCTTTCGGCAATGGGTGATGTAGCTATGAGTGTGCCTGTAGTCCGCGCCTTATCAAAGCAATATCCCCATTTGAAAATCCTTTTTTTAACACGTAAAACCTTTAATCCATTTTTCAGGGATATCCCAAACTTAATATTAATTAATCCTGATTTAAAAAATGAGCACAAAGGTATTGGCGGCTTATTTAAGCTGTACAAACAAATTAAGCTGCAATATAATCCTGAAGTGATTCTGGATATACATGATGTTTTACGTAGTAAAATTTTACGATTTTTTTTCAAACTTTCTTTTACAAAAGTTTTTGTGATTGATAAAGGAAGAAAAGAGAAGAAAGCCTTAACAAGACGCAAAAATAAAATTCGTACCGTATTGAAACATTCTACCCTGCGTTATGCAGAAGTTGCCGAAAAAGCCGGTTTTTTGTTAAAATTAGATAAAAATCATGTATTTAAGCACAAATTAAGGCCTGAATTATCAAATGTTTTATCTAATGATAAAAAAAATATTGGTATAGCTCCTTTTGCGATGCATCAGCAAAAACAATATCCTATTGAAAAAACACAACAAGTAATTGCTTTATTGATAAAAAATGGATATAGAGTTTTATTATTCGGTGGCGGAAAACAAGAGCAAGAGTTTGCCGATAACTTATCAAAAAAGGATAAAGATATTGTTTCGTTAATTGGCAAATTCAGCCTTGATGAGGAGATAGATTTAATCAGCAATTTGGATTTAATGATTAGCATGGATTCGAGCAATATGCATATTGCTGCATTAACCGGTATTCATATTGTGTCAATATGGGGCGGAACGCATCCTTTTGCCGGTTTTACACCTTTTATCGCTAATGAAAAATCACATATTGTGCAGCGTAATGATTTAGCTTGTCGTCCTTGTTCTGTTTTCGGTAGTACAGATTGTTATAAAGAGCATTTAGAGTGTTTTGATATTGAGCCGGCACAAATAGTTGAACAATGCAAACTTGTTTTGGAAAATCCCTAAACTCTATTCTGCTGCAAAGCGCAACTTTACACCATTATTGGGAACGTTCAAAAAAATCTACTGCCGATAGCAGGACAAGTTTTTAACTTTTTGTTACAAATATTGGCTGCATATTTATGGTGTTATTTTAATTTGGCAGCCACTACACAGGTTTTTTTATAGCTTTTTACTTCTCCTTTAAGGTTAAACACTTCAAAGTAAACAATATAAATACCTAAAGTTGCCTGTTGATTATTCTCATAAAAACCGTCCCAAGCAAAATTTCCTTCAGTGGCAAGTAATTCATTATTTGCAAGGCGCTTAACTAATTGTCCGTTTTTGTTATAAACAGATACATTAGCGATATATCCGGGTTCGCTGAATTTATATTTGATAAATACCCTATCATCGTAACCATCGCCATCAGGAGAAAAAACTTCCGGTTCTACTAAAATATCTGTAAAATCGGTGTTTTCGCTTGTTGTGAATTGTGAATTTTTATTTGCGGGAGTACCAAATCCTACATTTTCGGCTGCCGAATACCAGTTCGTTTTATCTTGTGTGGGCATATCCGGATTTAATCGTTCCAGAGATACTCCGTTTGCATCCCTAATAAGAGCAGAATGCATGTCTTTTGAATAGCTGAATTCATCGATTATGGTATCGCCAAATTGTAGTACGACAGTTCCAAAATCATCTGGGTAGGAGGGCATAGCGCTTAATTGAGCAAAAGGTCCATAAGACGGTGCAGGATAATCATTTTTAGTAATTAAGCTATCGCTTGTAATGCATAAATATTTTGTAGGATATAATAAATGGTTCGTATCGCTTAAATCTTTCAGGTTTACTACCTGATTTTCATCATTTCTGTTGGCAATCTTCATTAGGCTTATATCTACAGGGTAAAGTGAATTATTATATATTTCAACATAATCAACACCTCCGCTTTTAGGATTAAAAAGCACTTCATTAATTACTATATTATTGGCACTTGGTTTAAACCAACTGAATTTTAAATCATCGGGGCGGATAGCATTTCCGTTTAAATCTTTAACATTTTCAATATGAATGGTGTACTCTTTGCCATTTTCAAAATCACTGTTAAATTCAAGATATACTGTATTGTTTAAGCTATTATGTTTGTATGCTTTTGCCGGATTTCCCAATTCGTTGATTGAATAATTTTCTATTTGCTCTGCTGTAACCCGTTCAACTTCTTCCGAGAAAGTAATTTTAAGCAGGTTTTTACTTTCGGCATAAGCCGATTTTGGACTGATAAGATAATAAATAAATTGTTTGGTGTTGTTTTTTAGTTGATTATCACAAAAATCTGTCAAATTATTTAGTGTTAGCGTGTGTGTATATGCATCGATAAACTGATAGGCAAATTGTACTATAATATATGCGCGTGAGCTATCGCTGAAATCTACAAATATTGGGTTTCCTAAATTGCTGTCCACCGAATAGTTTAGAGGATTAAGACCCGCATTCTCACTGAGGTTTTTTGAAAACTGTAAGAGCAGTTTTACTGATGATAAAACGGTAATGCTTTGCAATTCAAAACTTGTTGTATCGGGATTACTTATATAAACCGAGTTTTGTGTTCCCGGTGTGCCGCCTTTAGCATCATTGCTTGCTTTCCAATTTTCTGATTGACCACAATAGTTTAGCGGGTCAATACGTTCTAAAGACCACCCGCCTGCGTCTTTTTCATCATCTTTATACCATGAGTTTCTATAGTGAACATAATCAATAAATTGATTGCTCGCATTGTAGAGGCTTATTTGTCCTTCATCGGCAGCAAGCTTACTACTTGAAAATATTCCTTTAACCTTACCGTAATTTTCAAAAAGTGAGTTCTCATTTTCGTCAGAAAGAATTAAATAGCTTTTTGCAGGAATTTTTGTTTTGTCAAACGTATAGGAAGTATTGTTAATGTTTAAAACCCAGCCGTTTAGGCTAATATCTACATCTGTTTTATTATAAAGTTCAATATATTTTGCAGCGGGCAGCACATTGGGTTCAGGGCTAATATCCAGCATCAATTCATTAATTAAAATATCAAAAGCAAATCCCGGATAATAGTAAAATCCCGTATCAATTTGTTGCGTGTTGTTACAAAAATCTTGGATATTTGAAATATTTAAGCTGTGCTGTCCGATAGTAAAATCAGTTGCAAAATCAATCTGTACTATATTTTGTAAAGCATCAATTAGTACAGCTGATTGTGGATTTATTGAGTTATCCAATGAATAATTATTCAGATTGGAAATATTATCGGGAAAAAGTTCATCGTCAAACTGTAATTGAATTAAATGCGCATTAAGTATTGTTAAATCAACTAATTTTGGTGCAATGGTATCAATATTAGCTTGATAAACAGAGTTTTGTTTCCCCGGTGTACCTCCGCTTGTATCTACTGCTGCCTTCCAATTGCTTAATTGTCCGCAGGTGTTTTCATAGTCGATGCGCTCCAATGACCACCCGCCGTTGTCTTTGTCTGTATCTTGGTACCAATCAATAGTGTAATGAATCGTATCTATTGTTTCGGAAACAGTATTTTTAAGTGCCAGTTCTTTTCCTGAATTGGTTAAATCACTACTACCGAGAATACCAACTGTCTTTCCAAATTGATTTAAACTATCTTGTGCCGATGAGGAGCATATCAATAAGAACTCATTTGGCTCAATATTTATTAAAGGAAAAGTTTTACTACTTGTACCAATATTCAAAGTCCAGTTATTCAAGCAAATAGCATAAGCCGTTTTGTTATAAATTTCCAGATATTCATACTCCGGTAGCGTCACGGAAGGTACAGGGTCTGCCATAATCTCGTTAAATACTAAATCATAGGCAGTGGCATTATGCCAATAAAAAGTAGTATCACTTGGTGTGATTACTATATTGTTTTCGTCTTTCAAATTTTCAATGTGTAAGTTTATTAAAGTATTTTCAGGAAAATCAGATGTAAAGTTTAGCAAAACCTTATTGGTTTCAGTTTGCAAACTTGCTGTTTGAGGATTTCCAAGTGAATTATCTAAGGTATAATTACTAATATCAGATGATGATGTTGCATCTAAATTTCTGCTAAATTCCAGCATCAAATTATTTTTATCTAAAACATAGAAATTATTTAAACGAAACGGAATATATGAAAAATATGCTGTTGTGTCTGTTAAAATATTATTACTTAAATCACTAATGTTTTGTATGTTAAGGGCATATTCCGTATTTTCTGTAAAAGAGCCGGTAAAATTCAAATGTACGATTGAAGGGTCAGTATCCAAAGTAGCTGTTTGCGGGCTGCCAATTGAATTATTAACTGTATAGTTCGCTGTATTTTCAGCAGTAGTTTGCTCAAGAGTTTCATTAAATTTAAGGGTGATATTGTTGGCGCCGGATGTTGCCACAGAAATTAATTGAGGCGGATAAACATCAGGCGGGTCGCCGATTACTGTTACTTCATCAAATATAGTTTTATCACCAGCATTAGGATTATTTATACGAACAATAATCTGAATATTTGTTCCGGAACTTATATTTTGACTGGCGGTAACACTTCCAAAATTTCCAATATTTTCACCATTTATTGCAAAAAGAGTTTCAGCACCTCCATCTAATTTATAGTAAACTTTAACGTATTTGGATGTATTGGTTGAACTTCCTGTTTCTGAAACTAAAATTGATAAAACTATGTTTGTATATCCTGAGATATTTATTGTTTCTGATGTCCAAATGGCTTCACCGTCAATATCAACTGCTTCCATTCTTCCACCGCTGGTAGTTACTGTTTTTATATAAT
>JAKIUH010000443.1 GCA_021647685.1 Bacteroidales bacterium | reverse complement strand
GAAATAAAAAATCAAACTCCTGATTTAAAAACAGAAATACCACAGTTAAAAGATACGGTAAAATATATTCAGGATTTAAAAGGAGATTTTACCGACTGGCAAGCTTTTGTGGAAATTGCTAAAATATACCGGCGCTACGGAAACGAACAAAATGCTTACCCTTATTTTGTAAATGCTTATAATTTAATTGCTTCTGAAATTAAAAAAGACAGTTTAAATCCAAGATATTATTCTGATATGGCTCAACTTTACCTTGATGCCGGCAATCAGGAATACGCACAGGCTTATTTGAATATGACCTATCAAATGAATCCTGAGGATACCCTTGTTTTAAAGCTCCTGCCAATGTATCTTGCTACATCCGGCGATATACAAAAGGCTGAAAAAATAAATAATATTTTTTTACAAAAATCGCCAAACGATTTAACACCTTACGTTAATACCTTAACAATAGAAATATTTAAAGTGTTATATGATAGCACAAAACTCAATAATATTAAAGCTATAAATGCACGACAAATACTTGATTTAAGTAAGATAAAAACTGCTTCGGAAAAGTATAAAAAAGATAAAGCTTTCAATATTTTATATAATGTAGGGCAATTGTTTGCATTGTATGTAAAATATTCAAGTGTTGTTGATATGCGTACGGATAAAATAATACTTAGCGAGCCGGATAGAGCAGAATTAAAACGATTACAAAAGTTTTTCACTAAAGCTGTTTCAAGTTCTGCATACAAGAATAAACATATTTTGTATAAATCTTTGGGTTTTATTTATTTGTTACAAAATGACTTAAATGCTGCATTGAAATATTTTAAAGAGATGATGAAGTTTTGGCCTAAAGATGAATTATCTAATGATTATGATATTGTATTCGCAGTACAATTTTTTTTGAAAAAAGATACAACAAAAGCAATTAATACATTAAAAGAAAAAATCGAACTAAATAAAAATTTGGTGTTAAACAATGCTGAAGATTACATCCGTTTGGGAAATACGTATCTGCAAACAGGTAAATATAAAGAAGCAAAAAATGCCTACAATAAGGCTTTATCAGTAAATTCAGAAGCAATTAATGCCTATTTGGGACTATCGGTTTTAGAAATGTTAAATAAAAACTTTCAGGAATCGAATAAATACATGAATTTAGCTTATGATATTGATAAAAACTATTATTTGACTTATGCTCTATTTGGCGTTCTTACTTTAATGGCTGATGATTACGAGCAAGCAAAATCTTCCTTAGAACAAGCCTTAAAATTAAAGCCGGATGATGAAACAATAGAGGAATTGTATCAAAAGTTTTTTGAAAATTAATTTTGAGTCGAGTCTGAAAATCTATCTTTTTAGACCGAACTCAATCTTTAATTTGTACAAATTTATCATCTACACGTTCCCACTCCGTACCAATCTTTGATTTAAGATAAGGAATAATTGCCGGATCATAGTTGGCTACAGTGTTTACGGCAAAAATCATTACATTGTTCGTATTATCTATATATACCTCTGTTTCAGTACCTGAAAGAAAACGCCAGCCGGTATCTTCTCTGTCAAAAGGCTTTTCTCGATACATAAATCCCACTTTCATGCCTTCCACGGTTATTTTATCCGACACATAACAATAACCCTCAATCTTTACAAGATCTTTTATATCTTCGGGAGCAATAAGAAATTTTTTTTCTTCCATAGTTTAAAAATGACAAAATCTACCCATAAAGTCTTGCAAAATTGATGAAATATATCTAAATCACAAATTAATTTAACAAAAGTGAGTTGCTATTTCAATTTTTAGCTTCAAATTTTTACTTTTGTCCGTTTATAAATATTAAGAAATTCAAATAAATAATCGTATGAAAATCTCATATAATTGGCTCAAACAATACATTGATACCGATTTAGATTATAAAGAAATGTCGGTAATACTAACCAATATTGGATTGGAAGTAGAAGGCATTGAACATTTTCAATCGGTAAAAGGCGGAATGGAAGGTTTGGTAATCGGTAAAGTACTCGAATGCGAAAAACACCCGGATGCTGACCGTTTAAGCATTACCAAAGTAGATATCGGGAGTGGAGAACCTTTACCTATTGTTTGTGGCGCACCCAATGTAGCTGCCGGACAAAAAGTGGTTGTAGCAACCGTTGGAACCATTTTATATGATGGCGATAAAGAAATTAAAATAAAAAAAGGAAAAATCAGAGGTCAGGTTTCGCAAGGAATGATTTGTGCCGAAGATGAAATTGGCATAGGAAACGACCATGAAGGAATTATTGTTTTAGAAGAAAATGCCCAAATAGGTCAGAAGGCAAAAGAATATTTTGATATAGAAGATGATATTGTTTTTGAAATTGGTTTAACACCAAACCGGATTGATGGTGCATCGCATATTGGCGTAGCACGTGATTTAGCAGCTTATTTGAGCCAAACAAAAAAAAACGAATACAAAAAACCCCCGATTGATAATTTTAAAATTGACAATACGGATTATTTAAGACATTTAGCCGAAGAATTTGAACGCTTGCAAAGAGCGCATATCAATCGTGAAGATGAAGATTTTGCGCCCAGGGTTAAAGCGCTGCTGACAGCGTCGCAATTACAACAGCTTGGTGATAAGTTACACCATCTCAGACATAAAAAATCACCCGCCTGAACAAATATACCCAATAGGATAAAGTACAATGGGCATTTTGGTTTGATGGATAACCATGCCTGAAAGTTGTGTAAAGCGACAAGATAGCTTGGGGTGGCGCCTAAATGATGCAAGATAAAAGTGCTGCTAACCAGGTGCCATATTGGCGCTTGTCGGGTTTTTACTTTTTCTATTTTGCCATTATTGCCGTCCATATCATTTTTTTGCCCAAAGTGCTCTCTAATGTCGGCTATGCACCTTCTGAAATCGGCATTATCTTTGCCGCGGCACCGTTGGTACGCTTTTTGGTTCCCTTTGTCTTTATCAAAGGCATACAACTCAACCGTACTATTTTTAACTACGCCCTGGTACTGCTCAGCTTCAGTGCCATCGCTTTTTATCCGTCGCTGCACGCTTTTTATGCACTGCTGCTTGCCAATATTGGTTTGGGGATTGGATTGAGTCTCATTCTTCCGTTTATTGAGGTGATCGCATTGGAGCGCATAGGAAAAGAGCGCTACGGTAAAGTACGGCTGTTCGGTTCCGTCGGTTTCATTTTGGTCTCTTTGGTGCTGGTACGCTTTTTAAA
>JAKIUH010000031.1 GCA_021647685.1 Bacteroidales bacterium | reverse complement strand
GTTTTTGTTACACATATGGAGCACCACTCAAATCATACAGCATGGTTAGAAACCATTGCTGATGTTGTGGTTATAGAACCCAATGAAGAATTGCTGGTAGAACCCAAAAATCTGGAAAAAGAAATACAAAAATATAAAAACAGAAAATACTTGTACGGTTCTTTCTCTGCTGCTTCAAATGTAACCGGTATTATTCCACCATATTATGAATTAGCTAAAATAATGCACAAATACGGTGGTTATGCTTTTATAGATTTTGCCGCATCGGCTCCTTATGTAGATATAAACATGCACCCTGATGATTCGCAAGCTTATTTAGATGCGATTTTCTTCTCTCCTCATAAGTTTTTAGGAGGACCGGGAAGCGCAGGAATATTAGTCTTTAACAAGAAATTGTACAAAAACGATGTGCCTGACCAACCCGGAGGCGGTACTGTTGAATGGACCGACCGTTGGGGTCGAAAGCGCTATATTGATGATATTGAGACTCGTGAAGATGGAGGAACTCCGGGATTTTTACAAACCATACGTGCAGCTTTGGCTATTCGCTTAAAAGAACAAATCGGCACCCATAATATGGAAAAAAGAGAAAAGGAACTCTTAAAAATTGCTTTTGAAAAAATGGAAAAAATTCCCGGACTTCATATTTTAAGCGGTGAACATAAAGACCGGATTGGCGTAATATCATTTTACCATGAAAAAGTACACCATAATTTAATGGTAAAACTGCTAAATGACCGTTACGGAATCCAAGTACGCGGCGGTTGTTCTTGTGCAGGAACTTACGGGCATTTTTTACTGGATATTACACGAGAAATGTCCGAAGCAATTACCAAAAAAATAACTTCCGGTGATGCAAGTCATAAACCCGGTTGGGTACGAGTTTCGGTGCACCCAACAATGACAAACAAGGATTTAATTACAGTAATTGAGGCAATTGCCGAGGTAGTTAAAAATCATGATGAATGGATAAAAGAATATTACCATGATAAACAAACAAATGAGTGGTTTCATAAAGAGTTTCATAGGAAAACTCCTGATGATTTTACTCAATGGTTTGATTTTGAATAAAAAAAAAGACAGCTAAAGCTGTCTTTTTTTTTTTGAAACTTCCTTAATAAGAATAATCTTTTTCTTCAATTTCTAAATCTTTTAGGTGTCCGCCTCGAACAATTTTTCCAAAACTATAGCTAATAAAGATGTTAAAAAGAAACTGAGAATTTTGTGTTGCCATAATTTCTAATTCTTCCAAAAAAGCACTTGCCGAGGCTCCCACTTCTATAATATTAACAATCATTTTTTTTCCACTAAATTCAAAGCTAAAAGCCCCTTTAAGAAAAATACCCGGATCTACTTTCATCTCAGGAAACCCCTTAAAAAAAGAAGCCCTACCATAAATAATTTGCGTTTTGGATATATCAAATTTTTCTTCTCTATACCCATCGGGATAGGCAACCTGATAATAAATTGGTTTTAACAAGACCAAAGTGGGACCAGCCGAATAAACAAAGCGTACAGATACTCCGCCTTTATCCATCTTCCTGTACAGCTCTTTCTGAAAACCTGCCGAACCGCGAAATTCCATAGCTACATTCATTTTACCGTAAACAAAGCGGGATAAGGTATATTGATCAACAGTAACTTTGAACTCTTTTGGATGCTTGATATAATTAAAATCAGCTTCCCAAATAAACTTTCGCGCAGCATTAATCCTCTTTCCATAACGATAGTTAAATCCCCAACCGTTTGAAAAGAAGAAAAAACCCCAAGTTTTCTCGTTCCTGTAAAAAATTTTACTCTCTTCCTCAATTTCGCCTTGAGCAAACAATTGAAAAGAGAAAAATAATGTAAACAGGTATAGTGTAAGTTTTTTATAAATCATCAATACTCCTCTTTATATTTGTAAGAGTTAAGCAAATTGTTTGTTTTACGTTTAATTCTGAACAGAACTGTTTACCGGTTGTTCCATTGAATAAGCCGGACAAGGAGTTGCATGCTTATACCCTTTGCATGAACTTAATACAAAAATAATCCCTGCTACCAATACTACAAATAATACTTTTTTCTTCATACGACATTCTTTTAATAACACAAAAAACTCTTTATGAGCCAATTGCAAACATTAATAGTTAATAGTTAATTAATTTACTTAATACAATATTAATTATCTAACAAAATAAAAGCCAAAATATTGTCTTTGCTGATATTAAATAATGTTAAAAATTATTATCATTGTGTAAAATTAAAAATAATTTATTATGATACAAACGATTCTTAATCATCGCTCTATCAGGAAATATACTGAAAAAAAAATTGAAAAACAAATTTTAGACGAAATACTGCTGGCAGGAACCCGCGCTTCAACAACCGGAAATATGCAAATATACAGCATTATAGTTACACAAGAAGAAGAACTCAAAAAGCGACTTTGGGAGCTTCATTTTAAGCAAGATATGGTAAAACAAGCGCCTGTAGTATTAACATTCTGTGCAGATTTGAACCGCTTTAATAAATGGTGCACATTAAATAATACAGAACCGGCTTATGATAATTTTCTTTGGTTCTACAATGCTACTATTGATGCAATTCTAGCGGCACAAAACGTTTCAGTTGCAGCAGAAAGTCATGGTTTAGGTATTTGCTATTTAGGAACAACTACTTATATGGCAGATAAAATTGCCGACATTCTTAATTTACCCCAAAATGTTGTACCTGTAACTACACTGGTTGTCGGGTATCCTGATGAAACACCGGAATTAACTGACAGGCTGCCTGTTGAAGCGATTGTTCATCATGAAAAATATCAGGATTATGACCATGAAAAAATTAAAGAACTTTATAAAGAAAAAGAAGAATTGCCTTTAACAAAGGAACTTATAAAAGCAAATAATACAGAAAATCTTGCGCAGGTTTTTACCGAAAAACGTTATGTAAAAAAAGATAATCTATATTTTTCAAAAAGTTTTTTGGAATTCATCAAAAAACAGAATTTTATGAACAATGGGTAGCCACTTACCAACAAATTAAATTGATTGGTCAAAAAAGAATGATATTTTTATCAAATCAATAAAAAAGGAATAAATATAAGTGCTACTTTTATATGGGTTAATTGTACAATTATGGGTTGGAATATTTTTAAAAGCAGTAATAAGGATGAGGAAAAATCTTTGATACAAAAGATTGATAACTCATTGCAAAAAACCAAACGCGAAAAAAGATTGGTAGAAAAAGAAATTGAAGAAATCAAGGACTGGGCTGCCAATGCAATTATTGATGCTTATTCTGACTTTTTCCCAAATTCGGAACTTACCTATTACAGAAAAAAATATGCAGAAACAGCCTTGGAAGAATATGAAAAAATTAAAGCTAAGTTTGGGTCTCAAATGGATGAAATAGAAGTAAAAAAATGTGATGATATTGTAAAATCTTATTTAGAACAAATTCATATTCGTGAAGAAAAATTAAAATTATATGAAAATTTAGAAAAGGAATATAAAGAATCAAAAGAAAAGTTAAAACAAGCAAAATTTCAAGAAATTGAAAATGAAAAAAATCGTACAAAAGAGGAAAGACTACAAGCACATGCTCAAAAGCTTAAGCTTTTGGAAGAAAAATCAAACAAAAAAATATCAGAAATAGAAAAAGAAAGTTATGAATTGGAAGATATTAAACAAGATGTGGTTTATCATGAAGAATATCATAAAGAGTTAAACCGTTTAAACAAACAATTTCAAAAAGATAAAAATGTTTTTGAGAAAGATATTTTTGAATTTGATGATGAGAATACTTCCAGCGAAAACGAAGAAAATAAACCATCTTCATCTTTTAAAGATGAAATTGATGATATTTTAAACAGTATAGATGATAAATAGGGCTTGCTGAAAAACGCTAAATATATTTGCGTCGAAATGCAAGGTTTTCAAATACAATGTCCGAAAAAGCATGCATTTATTATCTACAAATCATAATGTTTTTCGCTGCTCAGCTGCACACCTCTTTTGTATTTTGTTCAGCTTGAAGTATTTCTATACATCTGTACTTCACAAAATCCAAAATAGATGTACATCTGAGCTTTTCAGCAAGCCCTAAATAACTTTCAAAACACTGCAAAAAAAAACCGGCTAAAAGCCGGTTTTTTCAATAATATCATAAAATTAAAATAATTTTCCAATTAAGTCAACTACTCTTGCAGAATATCCCCACTCATTATCATACCAAGAAATAACTTTTACCTGATTACCGATAACCATTGTGCTTTGAGCATCAAAGATTGAAGAATGTGCATTGTGAATAATATCTACTGAAACAATAGGATCTTCGCAATATTCTAAGATACCTTTCATAGGTCCTTCGGCAGCAGCTTTCATTGCAGCATTTACTTCTTCAACAGTTACTTCTTTCTTAAGGTTAGCCACTAAATCAATCATTGAACCTGTAGGAGTAGGAACACGAACTGCCATACCGTCTAATTTACCATTCAATTCAGGAATTACTTTACCCACTGCAACAGCAGCACCTGTTGTTGTAGGAATCATTGAAACGGCAGCCGAACGAGCTCTTCTTAAATCACTGTGTGGTCCGTCAAGAATTACTTGATCATTGGTATAAGAGTGAACTGTTGTCATTAAACCTGATTCAATACCAAATGCATCGTTTAATACTTTGGCAACAGGTGCCAAGCAGTTTGTAGTACATGAAGCATTAGAAACACAAGTATCTTCGGCACGTAAAGCATCATCATTAACACCTAAAACAATCATATTGTCTATTTGGTCTTTGGCAGGAACAGTAAGAATAACTTTTTTCGCACCATTTTTTAAGTGGTCGCCATATCCGCCTTTTGCACTTTCACGTGAACGAAATACTCCGGTAGATTCAATAACTACATCAGGAGTGTCGCCCCAAGGTATGTTTGCAGGGTTACGTTCTTCACTTACTTTAACTTTTTTACCGTCAATGATGATTCCGTCCTCGTCATATTCAACTTTTCCGTTGAATTTTCCTTGTGTAGAATCATATTTCAATAAATGAGCAAGTACTTTGTTGCTGGTTAAATCATTAATACCAACAATTTCGTAATCGGTATTTTCTAAAATTAATTTGAAAACATTTCTTCCGATTCGACCAAATCCGTTAATTCCTACTTTAATTTTTGACATAATTATAATAAATTTAATAAATAAATTGAATTCTGCGTTAAAAACGACCACAAAAATACGATTTTATAATTAAAACATCAAAAAATTTGAAAATTGAATTGAATAATATCACCTTTGTGAAAAATTTCATAAAAAATGAACTTAAAAAACAGAATAATAGCATTTAAAGGCTTGGGCGAATATATAGGACAGCTTGATATGCAAGCAAAACAAAAAAACTTCATGGAACAATTCAAATATGTTATGCAGCAGGCTTCAACAAATAATGAATGGTTTACCCCTGAAAATATATTGTTCTCACTAAAAAATATAGCCGAAAGTCTTACGGGGAATAATCTAGATAAATGGTTGAGTAAATATCCTGAGATTGTAAAATACAATCATTCTAAAAATGTTGCACTCATTATGGCAGGGAATATTCCCTTGGTAGGTTTTCATGATTTACTAAGTGTTTTAATTGCCGGACACAAGGCAATAATAAAACTTTCAAGCAAAGACGATGTACTTTTAAAAGGTATTGCCGAATTACTGTATCAAATTGAACCTGAATTTCAAGACTATATCCATTTTACCGATGGACGTTTAAAAAATTTTGATGCGGTTATTGCCACAGGGAGTAATAATTCGGCACAATATTTTGAATATTATTTTGGAAAATATCCCAACATTATACGTAAAAACAGAAACTCAGTAGCTGTTTTAACCGGCAAAGAAACAGAAAAAGAACTTAAATTACTTGCCGAAGATATTTTTCGCTATTTTGGCTTGGGTTGTCGCAATGTTTCCAAAATTTATATTCCCGATGATATGGATTTGGACAAATTATTTAAAGCAGTTTATGAATACAAAGAGGTGATTAACCATAACAAATATGCCAATAATTATACCTACAACCGTTCGGTGTATTTAATGAATAAAATTGATTTTTTTGAAAATGGTTTTATGATATTAAAAGAAGATATGGCTATGAGCTCTCCTATTTCGGTAGTATTTTACGAAAGATACAGTAATTTAGAAACAGTTAAACAGCGGCTATCTATTGATAAAGAACAAATACAATGCGTTGTAAGCCAAATTAATGATTTGCCGCAGCAAGTATATTTTGGCGAAGCACAAAAACCAAAACTTTGGGATTATGCAGATAATGTGGACACATTAGAATTTTTATTGAGTTTATGATTTAAAATATAAATTGGGGTACTAAAAAAAAGAATGGACAACAAAACCTTAATAGTAATTGTAGGTCCTACCGGAATAGGAAAAACCGATTTAGGGATTTATTTGGCTCAAAAACTTGATACGGAAATTATATCAGCCGATTCACGTCAATTTTTTCGCGAACTGAAAATTGGAACAGCAGTTCCCGATGCTGAGCAATTAAAAGCCGTAAAACATCATTTCATTGGCAATAAATCCATCCATGATTATTACAATGCAAGCAGTTTTGAATTTGAAGTAATTGATTTATTAAAAAAACGGTTTGTTGAAAAAAATCATATGATTATGTTAGGTGGTTCGGGCATGTATGTGGATGCAGTTTGTAAAGGAATTGATGATTTGCCTGAGATTGATATGGAAATACGCAATTCGTTAATTAAAAAATTTGAAACTGAAGGAATTGAAAGCTTACGTTTTGAACTAAAACGTTTAGACCCTGACTACTATGCTATTGCCGATTTAAAAAACCCCAAACGGTTGTTAAAAGCATTAGAAATTACACTGCAGACAGGGAAACCCTACTCTACTTTCCGAACAAAAACCACAAAAAAACGCGATTTTAAGATTATAAAAATCGGTTTGAATATGGATAGAGAAAAACTCTACAAACGAATTGAAGAACGTGTGGATAAAATGATTGAATCAGGACTTGTGAACGAAGCAAAACAATTTATCCGGTATAAGCATCTAAATTCTTTAAATACTGTAGGATACAAAGAGCTGTTTCCCTACTTTGATGGAGAATATTCTTTGGAAAGAGCCATTGAGTTAATTAAGCGCAACAGCAGGCGCTATGCTAAAAGACAACTAAGCTGGTTTAATAGAGACAAGGAAATCCGGTGGTTTCAGCCCGATGAAGCTGAAAAGATTTTGAACTTTGTTTTAAAATCTATTAAAAAATGAACCGGCAGTTTACCATACGCATATATGCGCTGATTATCAATAAAAAGAACGAAATTCTTTTAAGTGATGAGTTTCGTTTGGGAATGAAAATGACAAAATTTCCGGGTGGAGGTTTAGAATTTGGCGAAGGCACTATTGATTGTTTGAAACGCGAACTAATGGAAGAAACCGGTCAAGAAATTGAAATAATCAAACATTTTTACACAACCGATTTTTTCCAACCCGCTTTGCATAATCCGAAGATTCAAGTGTTAAGCATTTATTATTTGGCAAAGTTTAAAGATAAAATCTGTTTTAAAATATCCAATGTTGCTTTTGACTTTAACAAATTAGAAGAAGGAAATCAAAGTTTCCGTTGGCAATCAATTGAAGAATTACAAGAAAAAGATTTAAGTTTGCCAATTGATAAAAAAGTGCTGACACTTTTAAAAACAAATTTATGAATTTTAGCATAATCATACCTGTTTATAATCGCCCCGATGAAGTAAAAGAACTTTTAGAAAGTTTAGAGCAACAAACGGTCAAAAATTTTGAGTTAATTGTTGTTGAAGATGGCTCTACACATAAATGCGGACATATTTTAAGAAATACACAAAGTGATTTCCCTATAAATTATTTTTTTAAGAAAAACGGAGGTCCGGCTTCGGCACGAAATTATGGAATGAGTAAGGCAAAGTACGATTATTTTGTATTTTTTGATTCAGATTGTATTATTCCACCTGATTATTTTAAGATAATAAGTAAAGAATTAGCACTTAATTATACAGATGCCTATGGCGGGCCTGATGCCGCACACGAAAGTTTCAGTCCGATACAAAAAGCGATTAGTTATTCCATGACCTCAATTTTTACTACCGGAGGTATTCGCGGAGGAAACGAAAAAATGGAACAATTTAAACCGCGAAGTTTTAATATGGGCTATTCGCGGGCAGTTTATGAAAAAACAGGAGGTTTTTCCAATATGCGCTTTGGCGAGGATGTGGATATGAGTTTAAAGATTTTACAAAACGGTTTTCGTAGCCGGTTAATAAAAAAAGCTTTTGTATATCATAAAAGACGAACAAATTTTCGACAATTTTACAAACAAGTTCATAACTCGGGTATTGCACGTATTAATTTATTTATTCGCCATCCAAAATCCTTAAAAATTGTTCATTTATTTCCTTCGATTTTTATGCTTGGAAGTATTTTTTTATTAATAATGAGTTTTTTTAAGGAGTGGTTTACCCTGCCTTTATTATTATTTGTTTTTCTGATTTTTATAGATGCAGGCTTTAAATATCGCTCTATAAAAATAGGAATACTATCGGTAATAGCTTCTTTTGTACAGCTTTATGGCTACGGATTAGGCTTTTTAAAAGCTGTTTGGAAAAGATTAATATTAAACCGTAAAGAATTTTATGCTTTCAGAAAAAGTTTCTACGATTAAAAAACTCCTCGGAAGTCCTTTAGACTTCAAAACGTTTTGAAAAGTAGCTGTCCAAAACGTTTTGAAGATAAGAGCTATCCTTCTTGTAAAGCTTTTTCCAAGTCTTCAGTCATTTCAAGGTCATGGTAAACATTTTGTACATCGTCATCATCTTCAAGAGCCTCAATAAGTTTTAATGCTTTTTGCGCAGTTTCCACATCCAATTCTTTACGAACATTAGGAATACGTTGCAATTCTGCATTTTCTACTTCAACACCCAGCTCTTCCAATTTTTTTTGCATACTGCCAAAATCTTCCATGGCGGTTGTAACTATCAGGCGACCGTCTTCTTCTTCCATGTCTTCCATACCTGCATCGATTAGTTCCAGTTCCAGCTCTTCAATATCCATTTTCAGGTTTTCGGTAACAATATTAAAAATACCTTTACGGTCAAACAAATAAGAAAGAGAACCGTTTTTACCCAATTCGCCGCCACGTTTTCTAAAAATAGAGCGTACACTACTTACGGTACGTTGATTGTTATCGGTTAAACATTCTACAAAAACGGCTACACCACCGGGTCCGGTACCTTCAAAAGTAACCTCCATATAATTTTCAGTGCCCGAAGTAGCTTTGTTAATAGCCCGTTGAATCACATCTTTGGGCATATTTACCCCTTTTGCATTAACAATTGCCGTACGCAAACGAGGATTCATTTCCGGATCACCACTGCCCCCCTCTTTGGCAGCTATAGTAATTTCTTTGGCAAGTTTTGAAAATATTTTTGAACGTTTGGCATCTGCTGCGCCTTTTTTTCTTTTTATGGTTGACCATTTACTATGTCCTGACATATTATTGTAGTTGTGATATTAATAAAATGTTATTGATAGATTGCAAAATTGCAAAAATTTTATGGATTTTCCTTGTAACCGCTAAAATTTTTAAATGATTTAGGTATTTTTCAATAAAAGCCCGAACAATAAAAGATAAACTACTCTTTTATTATCAGAAAATAACTATTACTTTTGCAGAAAATTTTTTAGAGAAAGCCATGCAAATAATTGATGTAAATAAAATCAACGAGCCAAATACAAAATTAAAAGAAAAATATACTCAAGGACATTCAAAAGCATATATCGAAACCTATGGCTGCCAAATGAATGTTGCAGATAGCGAAGTGGTGGTTTCGATACTGAATAAAAACGGGTTTGCTTATACCGATGAACTTAATGAAGCGGATTTAATTTTAGTGAATACTTGCTCCATACGCGAAAATGCAGAAACACGGGTATTTAACCGTCTTGTACATTTTAAACATCTGAAAAAGAAAAAACAAGGCTTATTGGTAGGCGTTATCGGTTGTATGGCAGAACGTTTAAAAGAAAAACTTCTGGAAGAAGAAAAGTTGGTAGATTTGGTTGTTGGACCGGATGCTTATCGTGATTTACCTAAACTGGTGCAACAAGCCGGAAGCGGACAACAAGCAATTAATGTATTACTTTCGCGTGAAGAAACTTATGCCGAAATTAGTCCGGTGCGTTTGGATAAAAACGGAGTTTCGGCTTTTGTGTCCATTATGCGCGGATGCGACAACATGTGTGCCTATTGTGTAGTGCCTTTTACACGGGGAAGGGAACGCAGTCGCGACCCACAAAGCATTTTAAACGAAGTACAAGAATTAATTGATAAAGGGTATAAAGAAGTTACTTTGCTCGGGCAAAATGTTGATAAATACAACTGGAATAAAGGCGAGGTAAATTTTGCACAATTACTGGAAATGACCGCACAACTTAACCCGAAATTGCGTGTCCGTTTTTCTACTTCCTATCCTCAGGATATGACTGATGAAGTGCTTTATGCAATTGCCAAATACGACAATATTTGCAAGTATATTCATTTACCTGTTCAATCAGGAAGTACACGCATTCTTGATTTGATGAAACGGGGTTATACGCGCGAATGGTATATGAACCGTATTACAGCAATAAAAAATATTATACCCGATTGTGCTATTTCATCTGACTTTATTGCGGGATTTTGCGGTGAAACAGAAGAAGACCACAAAGATACTTTATCACTGATGGAATGGGTGGGCTTTGATTATTCCTATATGTTTAAATACTCAGAACGCCCCAACACATATGCCGCAAGAAATTTAAAAGATGATGTACCCGAAGATGTAAAAAGCCGTCGTTTGGATGAAATTATCCAAGTGCAAAATCGTTTATCATTAGAAAGCAATAAAAAAGATGTAGGAAAAACATTTGAGGTATTGGTTGAAGGAGTTTCTAAAAAATCAGAAAACCGGCTTTTTGGAAGAAATTCACAAAATAAAGTAATTGTATTTGATAAAAAAGATTATCAAATTGGAGATTATGTTCAGGTTAAAGTAGTTGATTGTACTTCGGCAACCTTAATGGGTGAGGCAGTTTAACAAACGAATAGTAAAGATTATTAATTAGACACTATATCTAATGTGCATTATCCGGCAAGCCGGTTTTTAGCTATTTGCTTTCAATGTTATAAAATGAAATAGCCCACATTTTACAATATAAATTATCAATAGGCTCATATTTAAAATAAATATCATTTTCAACACGTTTTTTAATATCAATAAAGGTAAAATCAAGCTCTGTGTCTAAATCACTCAATGCATCTATATAGAGTTCTTTAACGCTTTCATGGTCTTTACTGTTCAATAAATGAATATTACTTTTTATTATTTCAGCCTGTTGGGTCTGCATTACTTTTTCCATCATAAAATAATAAGTATTTTCGTGAAAAGCAATTGTAAACATTGATTGAATTAAATTTTCAGGAACCTCTTCTTTACGCAAAATAAAATACATTTGATCGATGATAAGATATCGTAAAGTTTTATAAATTTTTCGTGGATACTTGTTTTCTGCTTCTTCAGAAAAGTTTTCCAGAAAAAACTCTATATCACTTCTAATATCTCTCTGACTATCAAACTGGTAAATTATATTCTCATCGATTATTTCCCGTAAAAAATATACGTAATTATCCATGTATTATCGTTTCCTGTAAACAAATGAATCACAAGTTACAAATAATACAATACATTAACAAGTTTTAATCAATAAAGGGGATTGTATAAATTTAGTAAATCCAAAGATTAAAGTGTAAATATGCAAATTAACAGTTTATTGTAACAAACACGACTCATTTTTTTTAATCAATTAACATCTTTACTGTCAAAAGTTTAAGTAAAATATACGAATATATGGAAATTTAATTAATAAGTGTTTTCATATAACAATGGCTTGTTTAGTTTTTTTGATGCTGAATGTCAGCACAGTCAATAGCCCTGCCTTAAAAGCTGTGCCTTGGTGTATATTCCTTATTTAATGGGCATTAGCTAAAGATTATTTACTGCAAATAAAAAAACTGTAAAGAATAAATACTTTTATGAATTTATTCAATACAGTTTTCAACTACACATCAAACCTAAACTTTAACTACATTTATGAGCAATAGACCTAAATTGAGCGGTTATAAATTTTGAAAACCACTCAATCCAGCTTAGAGTTTATACGATAATTTTAGTGCAAAGGTTCTTCCTACACCAAAATTATTGTATAAGTATTCTTGATTATTATAGGAATAATAATAAATAGTGCGATAATCTAAAATATTTTTTATTTCAAACAGTAAAGAAAGGTTGTTTGCAAATTTCTTTGAAATATTAAAATACATATCGTGAGTAGGAGTTGAATAAACATCAGGGATACCTGTTGGATTAACAATTACCAGTTTTTCAGCATTAAAAGTATATGATATTCCTGCATTCCATCCTTTTAAATTGGTATAAGATAAAGTTCCGTTCACAATAAAAGGTGATTGTTCAAACATAACCCTTTTGTCAGGATAATTTGGATCAAAATATCTTTTACTGTTCAGTTCTTTTTCATCAACCGAAACTTCTGAATATACGTAAGTAAAATTAGCAGATACTTTAAAATTTTTCAAAAAAGAAACAAAGTCCATTTTTTTTGCAAATTCAGCTTCCAAACCATACATTCTGCCCTCTTTTACATTACGCCAGGTAATTTCAGGGTTAATTGCCTCTGTATTAAATGAGCGTTCAATGGGGTCTTTAAAATCTTTATAGAAAGCACCTATAGAAACTATTTCTCCGGGTTTAAAATATTTTTCCCAACGTAAATCATAATTATCTATGGTACTTTGTTTTAACTCCGGGTTACCAATGATTATATCTCCTGTTTTGTTTTCAATTGACATACCGGATTTTTCTCTGAACGAAGGACGAGCTAGTGTTTTGTTATAAGCAAGCCTGACATTCATGTTTTCAGTTACCGAATAAATAATATTTACCGAAGGTAAAATATTTTTTTCATTTAAAACACCTTGATTATTTATTATTTCGTTTTGAAATAAATCGGTAGTTTCCATATATACACTTTCAAAACGGGCACCTGCTACTACACGTATTTTATCAGCAATTCGTGTATCAAACATTGCGTATGCCGCAAAAATATTCTGCACACCGTTATAACTGTTTTTATTATCATCCTTTTCAGATGCTTGTATATAAACACCGTTTACTGCATCAATATTATCATTGGCAAAATAATCAGCCATATTTGAATAAAGATTCGCTTGATTTTCAGAAAATAAAATCTGCTTTTGTCGATAAGTTCTGTATTTATAAGTATTGGACAGTCCAAACTTAACTTTAGAACCTTCGCTTAAAAAATGAGCAGGCATTTGAAAATCAACTTTGCCAAAATAGTTATTTTCATTCATATCACGATAAAAACGGCGAGGATAAGCATAATTGGATTTGTTTACAAAATAAACCGTATCACCATTTCTAATATCTACATCATTGGTAAGGTAGCGTATATCAGGCTCAGTTTGCCCAGCAAGTGCATAAGAAGCAATCCAGTTTATATTTAAATGTTCATTTGTATGCGTACCCTTAAGTTGCACAGCAAAAAGATTCCGGCTGTTAAATTCTATGGTACGGCGCTGCCTTAAATCTTCATTATCACGGTAATCAATAAAATAGGAACTGTTTGCAGTTTTTTGTCCTGAATGATTATTGATAATATTTAAAGAAATATCATTTGATTGATTTAATTTTAAAGCTAAACCGCCAATAATTGACCAAATTGCATTTTCTTGTCCCAACTGCCATTGTTCGGTTTCATATTCTCTACTCAACACCGGACTGTTTTTATCGGTTAATTTATATCTGCCGTAAAATCCATCATCAAAAAAGCTATAATCATAAGCATAAGAAGCTCCGGCAAAAAAACCTAATACTTTATCGCCAATATTTTTACGATTTCCGAAACTAATAGTATATTTTTGATTTAAGCCGGACATTTGTGTTTTAGGAAACCATATTTTATTAAACGATCTGCCAATTTGATTCAACTGTTCGTTATTTTCGTACCTGACGGGGATATAACCGGAAGCCTCAGCCGGCAAAGCTCGAGTTCCATCGTCAATACCCAGAAAATCAGTTCTACCTCCTTGATACGAAAGAAAATTACTATTCAAGTTTGCCTGAGGATTATAGCCAATTTTAGCAGAAAAACTAAAAGTAAATTGATCGGGGAAATTTTTGGTTTTAATATCAATAAATCCCCCTGTAAAGTCGGCAGGTAAATCCGGTGAAAAGGATTTATACACCATAATATTATCCAAAATATTGGTTGGGAATAAATCCATTTGTACGGTATTTCGTTCAGGGTCTAAACCCGGAATATCTGCACCGTTTAGCACTGTTTTGCTGTACCTGTCGGATAATCCGCGCACATAAACATATTTGCCTCCTTGCACTGAAACTCCATTAACTTTCCTTAATGCACCTGCTGCATTTGAAGCACCTGTTTGTGCCATTTCTGTTGCAGAAACTCCGTTGGCTAAAACAGCCGATTTTCTTTGAAGGGTAATTACTGCAGCATCTGTATTTTCAATTCTTTTTGCTTTTACAGCCACATCTTCTATTTCAACAGAAGCCTCTTTTAATTGAACATTGATTGTTAAAGTTTGTCCCTGCTTTAAAACAATATTTTCTTTTTTCTGTGTATCGTAAGATACAAAAGAAAACTGAACGGTATAAGTTCCCGGATTAATATTACTAATCAAGTAATTTCCATCAAAATCCGTTATGGCACCGGTAGTGGTTCCTACCAAAAATACAGTTACTCCGGGTATTGGTTCTCCTGTTTTTTCATCAATAACTTTGCCTTCAAGAGCCGCCTTTTGTGCAAAACCTGTAAATGAAATAAGTAATAGAATAATTGTAAAAATGTTTTTCATTTTTTTAAGTTTTAATAATGATTCATTGATTTGATAATTGTATTTATATCCATAAAAGAATGCAAACTATATTAATAAAGCCGCCTTTATAAAGAGCCTGCACAAATATTATTTGTACAAGCTCTATTCATTTTTACAATTTTCTGTTTGTAAAAAAGACGGCGCGTTGTTTTAAATTTAATTTTCAAAAGTTAAAGTTCATCCGGCAGCCCAGTTATCTGACCCAAAAGCACCACGGTAATTCACTGCATCAAACCAAGAATCGTTATAAGGATACAAATTACCGGTTTGCGGATTAGCCGGAACAGGGTTTGTAGCAGAAATAGAAGGGTTTGCAACTTCATTGCCTTTTGATGTAAAATATGTTGCTAAGGCGCTATTGTCGGCATCTGTAGCTCCTTCACCTTTTGCATAAAGAAACAAATTGGGATTATCCAAAGTAGTTTGTCCTGCTACATTATAAAAAGTATTATTTTCAATTTTTAAGTTTCCGTCTTCCCATTGTTTAAATGAATGTTGTACACTATTCAATTTTTCAATATCAATTCCGTTTTGATGATTTACAAAAATTGAGTTGTAGTAAAAACCACCGGCATTATCTCTAAATGTAATAATAGACTTGTTGGTTGTAACACCAATATACGTAGCATTATAAATTGTAGGTATTGCATAAGGCTGTCCGTCTTCGGGATCTGTTCCTCCATCATGTTCACCATTACGGTCACTATCATCAGATTGAATAGACACCCAGAACTGACCTTTCCCGCGATAACCCATATCATAATCAAAAGAATCATCGCCACAATAAGCTGCTAATGCATGTTTTACTTGTACAGTACCTCCAAAAAATTCAATACCATCATCGGCATTAGCAATAATTTCAACATAATCGATAACAGTTCCTGAACCAACGGCACCCAGTGAAAGTCCGTTAATTTCATTTCCTGCTCCAATATCCGTTCCTCCATGACGAATGGAAACATATTTAATTACACCGGAATTGTCTGCATCATTGTCCCCGCCAAAAGCACCACGGACTTCGGTTGTTGGGATACCTTCAATTTGTTGTTCTGCCGGAATTGTATTTAAACGTGCTTTCCCTAAAACAATTAATCCGCCCCATAAACCACGAACATTATTTCCAATATTCCCGTTTAATGAATCGGCTTCGGCGGTAAAAATAATCGGTTCGTCTTTTGTGCCTTCTGCTATAATTTTAGCGCCACGAGCCACAATTAATGCCGATGCACTTTCGCCTTGTCCGGCTTTACCTTTAATAACTGTACCCGGCTGAATGGTGAGTGTTTGCCCTGCATTTACAAACACAAAACCATCTAAAATATAGGTGGTATCTTTATACAAAGTACGAGTTCCGATACCGTTGCCATTGTCTGTCAGTACAACACCGGCTTTGGTTTCATTTTCTTTTTGAGCCTCATCTCCTTTATCACATGAAGTAATAAATAAGCTGACTGCTATTACTACCGCTGATAAGTAATTAAAATAATTTGTTTTCATTTTTTTCATTTTAGTAATCTGATTTGTTTTAAAAAATAATTACACTGCAAATTAAAGGCTACTATCTATACTTAAAATGAAAGAATGGTTAATTAAATATTAAATGCAATCAGAGAACTTAATCTAACATTAATCCAAGATTAACAATAAATTAATATACATGCTCTAAATTTGCACAGAAAGCACAAATACGAATTATGAATAAAATACTTTTGGTAGATGACGATAAAGATGTTCGTGAATTTTTAAGCTATAACTTAAAAAAAGACGGTTACCAAATACATACTGCAAGCAACGGATTAGAAGCTATAATGAAAGCAGAGGAATTACTCCCCGACTTAATACTCATGGATGTAATGATGCCGAAAATGGATGGTATTGAAGCCTGCGAAGAAATAAGAAAATTAAAACAATTGGACAATACACTGATTGTGTTTTTATCAGCTCGTAATGAAGATTATTCACATATTGCAGGATACAACGCCGGTGCCGACGACTATATTAACAAACCGGTTAAGCCCAAAGTACTCATTTCAAAAATTAATGCTTTACTCCGTAGAAAAGCAGTTACCGATAAATCAAAAAAGAAATTAAACAGTAAAAAAGCATTGGTAAACGATGAAAGGAAACTGATTATAGATACTGAAAAATATGTAGTTATTCAAAATAAAAAAGAAATAATTTTACCAAAAAAACAATTTGAAATATTGGCATTACTTGTTTCAAGCCCGGCAAAAGTATTTAGTCGCGAGGAAATTTTTAATAAAATATGGGGTAATGATGTTTATATCAGCGACCGTACCATTGATGTACATATACGAAAAATCAGAGAAAAAGTAGGCGATGATGTTATCCGCACGGTAAAAGGTGTTGGTTATAAGTTTATCGAACTTTAAAATCGTTCAAAAAACCGTACAAGCTCATCATGAGGAACAGAAACACAAATGCGAGTATAGCTATCTGCTTGCTCCTTAGGCATTGTTGTAAAATAAGCAAACGGCACACTGCCAATTCCTTTTGCCAATAATTCTTCATACGATTTATTGGCTACCACAAAAATTCCTACAGGTTTACCCGATTGATAAAACTGCTCAGCCAAAAAACCTTTGTTTGCCAGATATGCAATATTTTTGCTTATATCTTTTGTTGTTTTGCGTTTAAATTCGGAAACTGCCTGTTTACCTGCTCCTGTGGACAAAAGTTTGGAAACCAAAACTTGTGCAAAACCATTAATTCCATTAGTTGCATACAGCAATTTAATATTTAATTCTTGGTTAAACGCTTTGTTTGTACTATGTACAAAACCAATACGCTGACCGCTTAAACCAACTGATTTACTGAAACTTTCAGAAATAATCAAGTTTTCAAATCTTAATAATTTTGTGTAAAAATCATCTTCGTCCCACTCAAAAAATAACTTCCGGTACGGACTGTCCCAAATAATTACAATACCGGCATCATTTAATTTTTCAATTACTTGCAATAAATATTCATCGTCTAATTTATTTCCTGTCGGATTATTCGGGTCGCATATAATTAGTGCACTACCTTTAAATTGTTCCTGATTATTTAAAACCTCATCAAAACCGGAATAAAAATCATAATTTATTTGATTTATTTTTAATGCATTAACATAAGCTCCCCAATAATTTTCATGCAGCCAAACTTTACGGGTTTGCAAGCTTTTAAAGATTAAATCCAAAGCCCCCATTCCCCCCACTGTAATAAAAATATTATCTGTATCAGCCTTATCATGAAAGAAGGTTTGATTAATAGCTTTACGCAGAAACAAATGTCCTTTATTTGGGGGATAAACTTGAATTTGAGGAGAATTAAAATCAATTTGTGAAATAATTTGTGATAAATTAATGTTTACCACTGAATTAATTCCTCTATTCAGAAACAAAATATCTTCACCTGCAGCATGTCGTTTTTTTAAGTCCTCGCTAATGGCAACAATTGCCGAATATTTTGCTCCTGATTTTTTTACTTGTATCATAATGTTTGATGTTTACTATTTAATAGTTCTTTTAAAGCAATCTTCATATTTATAAGTTGAGGCTTCATCATAAAAGTAATAAATTTTTCTACATCCCTGTATCTTCACCCTTTAACATTATTCAAACTAGTGTTATGTCAGGTATGTTGTGTCGTATAAGTTGAAGTTATTTTTGTATAGAGCAAGGCAAAAATTTTTAGCATAGCAGTAGCTATGGTCAAAATTTTTAACAAAGTTCTACGCAAAAAGAACGAAACTTGGTGTGACTAAAACATGCTTGACATAACACTAGTGTCCTCAACATCTAACACCCAACATCTAACCCAACATTTCTAATGTAATCTTGAACCAATTAAATGAACAAACTCCTCACGTGTAGTAATAGAGTTTAAGAAAACACCTGTAAAAGCCGATGTTGTAGTTACAGAATTTTGTTTTTGTACTCCACGCATTTGCATACACATGTGCTGTGCTTCAATTACCACAGCCACTCCTTTAGGCTGCAAGGTTTTATGAATACAGTCTCTGATTTGAATGGTTAAGCGTTCTTGTACTTGTAATCGACGCGCAAAAGCCTCTACTACACGTGCAATTTTGCTTAAACCGGTAATTTTACCATCGGGAATATAAGCCACATGCGCTTTACCGAAAAAAGGAATCATATGATGCTCGCACATTGAATACAGTTCAATATCTTTTACAATAACCATCTCGCTGTAATCTTCTGTAAATAAAGCACTTTTTATTATGTTTTCAGGGTTCTGATTATATCCTTGCACTAAAAACTGCATGGCTTTTGCCACCCGTTCGGGGGTTTTTAGCAAACCTTCACGCTCCGGTTCTTCTCCTATAAGTTTTAAAATTTCTTTATAATGATGTGCTAATTTTTCGGTAGTTTCATCATCGTACTTATCAATACGGCTATATCCGTTACAACTTCCAGCACTTTTTCCGTTAT